>JBJKSS010000210.1:0-3436 GCA_046703745.1 Spirochaetota bacterium | reverse complement strand
ATGAAGTGTGCCGTCATCGAGGCATAGAGGGATCTGAACCTGTAAAAAACGAACCCGAGATATATGCCGGCGATAATCAATGCCGGCAGGCCGAGGGGCTGTTCATGATACAGAGCGAAAATCGTGCCTGTCAGAATATAAACCCGGGGCTCTTTTATTTTTCTCTGTAAGGTCGACTGGAAATATCCCCTAAACAAGGTTTCCTCGCAAATCGCAGGAGTTATTCCCACAACACAAAACAAAAAGGCAAGCTCGAAAATGTTATCTCCCTTAAAGAGCGGGACAGAGACTTGGCTCAGCTTTTTTAATTCCGGAAAAATGAAAAATGAAATCCTCGAGAGGAATTCCACAAGGGGGACAATTGAAATGCTTCCGGCAATCACAAGGAGGATCGCAATAAAATCAAAATTTTTCAATTTGAAATATTCCCTGATATTCATGTTGTGCCATCTTTTAAATATCAATAAAGTCGGCACCAGAAGAATGCCGAACTGGCCGGCCATTACAATTGCAAGGATCGGTATTCTATACCTTGCATAAATAGCTTTCATCAGGCCAAGATAACTGCCGTTTGCACCTGCGATGCGGCCGTTGTTGATCAGCATGCCGGTCAATATATATGAATTAACAGCAATTGTCTGGACAAGGAAATAAAATCCCCCCAGGATGAATAATAATATGAAGGCTCCGACAAGCGGGCTGCGGCCCTCCTGTTCCCAGTAGCCTGGCCGTAATGATTTGTTTCTTTCAGGCATGATGATTCCTTTTGTCAATCGGGCTTGTCATATCAGCCGTTTGTTTCGTTTTTCCCGATGTCTGCCGCAGCGGGGATTTCATTTTTTCTTACTTTCAAATTTATGAACATGAGGCTGTTGTAAACCGGATATACAAGGGCATATGCCGCAACCCTCAAGATTAATGCAAAGGCAATTCCTGCTACCGCAAAATACATGGGACTTCCCCGCAGTATAATCGACAGGTTGGAATAATCGTGACTCATTATTACTTGAAAGAGTTTGAAATATATGGGCAAAAACGAAATAATTAACACAGGGCTTGTGACCATTGAAACTGCGAATGATGTTCCCATGTTGATTATGAAGGTGTTGCCGAAGACCCGCCACCAGTTTTTTTTCACAAGATTGAAACTTCTGGAAAGACTCTCGATCACGTTTGTGTTATCGAAGAGTATGGAGTGGGTTGCAAACCTCCATGAATATTCGAGCCACACTGTAAGGCAGAGGAAGGCTATGTATAAAAAA
This sequence comes from Spirochaetota bacterium, assembly GCA_046703745.1. Lineage (GTDB taxonomy): Bacteria > Spirochaetota > GWE2-31-10 > GWE2-31-10 > JAFGQB01 > CAZHHK01. The sequence continues at coordinate 2,174 of JBJKSS010000210.1, read as the reverse complement.
ATACCTGCAAGGATGAACATGATGTTCACTGTTTCATTTTTCACAAGTACCGCTACAACCGTGCCTGTTATATAAATTACGATAACGGCCAGCATTATCCCGGTAATTATCAGCATCTGAAGTGCTTCCTGCAGCAGAATCCTCCCGTATTTTTCCTTAAATACGGCTGCTGTTATTTTTTTAAAAAGGATGTCTTCGTTTTTCGCAGCACAAAGGCTTTTGAGAGATATTGATGAATAAATGAATATAAATAAAAAAACATATATTATCAACGCCGCCATATAGACGAGTATCGATGCAAGGAGCGGCAGAATATCTCCGGCTTGAGCATGGTGCGGCTGAAGAATGATCTGCAAGTAACCGATATATTTAACAATAAAGTACAACAGTCCTCCGGTATAAATCAGAACAGCCGGGATCAAAACCATCAGTGTCAGCGGAAGAATATCCCTGAATATTTTCCCGATCATTTCAAATGATTTATAAAAAAAATCTTCGAGTTTGTATGTACAGATGAAATTTATGTCTTTTCCCGGCATGACTTTCTCCTGATAATAAAATTTGTAATTAATAATAATTTTATACTTGAATGAAGGGAATTTGTCCACTAATTAAAAAAATGTATTAATTTATTTCGGGATCTTGATGCTGTGCTTTTTCCCTGTTAAAAGACAATCATTTATATAATTTTTCGGGACGGTTTCCAGCCCGTCTATTTCCCGGACATTGGTAAACCTCATCTGACGCGCAGCCTGCACATTCTCCGTTTATGTGATCGGGATATCCCCGGGTCTTTTAGCAGGGCGTCCATGATAAACAGAATCGCACAGTATCCTTTAAAGCCATGTAAAAAAATTATTTCATTGAAGTGATTTCCCTCATCCCTGACACAATTATCATGTTGTTTGCCAGAATGCCTTTTGCCTCAACGATAATTCCCCTCTTTTTTTTTGTAACTTCCAGGATCAATTTGACGATTGCCGACCCCTTGTTGTCAAATTTTAAAAACCTGTAGCTGTCATTTTTATAGGGGATAAATATGCCGTATCCGGAATTTGAATTTTCTTTCAGATTATCTACCGCGTATCTCTGCGGACACACGGTCAGATCGTGGCCTTCAGTATCTTCCCCCCTTAAACCGCAGGCCGTATCGCTTACATATCCCTTGAAAGTCAAAATGTTGGCGGTTGACAAAACACTGATTATTCCCAGGAACAAAACGGCAAACAAGACAATTAATGAAACCATGATTTTTCTGCTCGTATTTTTGCTCATAAAAACCTCCCATCAAAATTGAAAGGCATTATGCTTTTTGATATTAAAAATCAGTATAGTTGATAAGATTCTTCATTCAACATAAAAAGTCCGCTTTTTATAGACTTTTTTCCACGAATAGTTTGGAAAGGATGGGTATATTGAAAAGTAAAGACGCAATGGGGTTATCCGATGCAGAAATAATACTATAAACGGAAACAAGGGGTTGAATTGTGCCGAGCACAGCGAGGTGAACCCCTTGTTTCCATGCAGCTTTTTAGAGCTTTTACCAATGCATAAAAACCAAAATTTATTTTGAATCTTTTTTAAACATGGGCATTACACCAGCCATTTCTCCGATGACATTGACCAGATCGGCACCTGTCGGCACTACGATCTTTGCATTGTTTTTCATCGATTCTTCAAGCATCTGTATCCTTCTCAAAAGCTGTGCATTGCCGATGAAATATTTTTCAGCGGCCTCATTGACAAGCTTTATCGCCTGTGCTTCGCCTTCAGCCCTGAGAATGTTGGCCTGCTTGATACCTTCAGCTTTTTTGATCTCGGCCCTCTTCTGGCCGTCAGCCGCAGTTTCGGTTGCCGTTGCAAAATCAATCGCGGCGATTTTTTCATTCTCTGCCTTTACGACCTTGTTCATCGTTTCCTGAACATCCTTGGGCGGATCGATTTCCTTGAGTTCGGTCCTCACGACATCTATGCCCCAGTTTGCGGTTTCCGAAGAAAGTGTCTCCAGGAGTTCATTGTTGATCCTGCTTCTCTCGCTGTTCGCAGATTTCAACGTCATTGTCCCGATGATGTTCCTCAGGGTGGTTCGTGCAAGATTGACGATCTGCACCTGGTAATTGTAGACGCTGTACTGCGATTTCTTGACGCTGTCCTCATCCTCCTTTACCTTGAAA
>JBJKSS010000209.1:0-9707 GCA_046703745.1 Spirochaetota bacterium | reverse complement strand
TTTTTCAATTTTAATAACCCCCGACCTCTTCTCAACTGCTGTTCGACAAGGAACGATGCGATCTGGCCGGTTACGCCGGCTATAAAAACAACACCGAAAATCATGCCAAAAATGCCGATAATTCTGCCAAATATGGAAACCGGTGTAATATCACCGTACCCGACGGTCAGGACAGTTGCGATTATATACCATAAAGAATCAAAAATGCTTTTTACATTGCTGTTATGAGAATGAGTTTCGGTAATAAAAAACAACGCCGTTGCCGTAGCAATGACAAGCAATACGATCAAGGCAATTCTCAGCCTCGGGCTGTCAAGTAGCAATCTCGTAAAATTTTTTATTTTTTTATCAATTTTTCTTTTTTCTTTATCTTCATCATCCACAGAATTACTCTTGATTTTCAATACAAGCTTTTTTATGATTTTCGGATGATTGTTATCCGGAGTTGAATACAATAAGGCTTAATTTTTACAAAAGCCCCGGAAAAATCCGGCATTGCATTAAGCTTCTTTGTGGTTTCAAATAAATTAATAATTAATAAATATTATTCAAATAATTTGCTTTATCATCCACCTTTAGCTATAATTAAAAAAGGTGATGGAGTTCACCGTTTAACCGCGATTTGGCTGATAACTCCTACTTTAATTATGTAGGAGCTGTCTTTTGAAAAATAAACATTTACCTTTTTATGCCCTGATTGATGCATGCGGCAGCGGTGAATGCCCCGTATGTTTTCTTTCAAAAAAATCCGTTGAGAATTATTTTGAGAGCCTCCTGGCCGAGGATATCAATGATATCGGTTTCCGTAAAAAATTCAGGGAACAAAACGGGTTCTGCAATTATCATTCCTATAAATTTTTGAAATATAATGACGGGCTTGCGGTAACCATAATCCAGAGGGATTTGCTTGTGCAAAAAATCAAATCGTTTAAAAAATCATCCAAAGCACCCCATAGAAATAACAAAAAATCAAAAATAAAAAAACATGACAAGTGCATAGTCTGTGATGTGGCCAAAGATACTACTCTCATGTTTATTAAAATAATAAAGGAATACCTTGAAGACACTGAATTCAAGGAAAATTTCCTTAAGTCTCCCGGCCTGTGCATTCCACACTTTGAACTAATGATGGAAAAATCGGAATCATTGCCCGAATGGTTTGTAAGCTACAACAAATCGAAATATGCACATTTACTCTCGCAGGCCGACAAATATCTCGAGGCGAGCAATTTTTCACTCGGCGACAAACGGCCGGTTTTGTCAAAGGAAGACAAGGACGTCTGGATAAAATCTGTCGCCGTACTTTCAGGATACGAAGGAATGCAAATTAATTATTAGCAAAAATATTAAAAAAACTGGAAACAAGGGATTGCAACCCCTTGTTTAAAATAAATTTTCTAAAGGAGTGTCTTATGTCATCAAAAAAAATCATCGATGTTCACGGAAGGGAAGTCCTGGATTCACGGGGTAATCCTACAGTTGAAGCGGAAGTAACCCTTGAAGGCAATTTCGCCGGCAGGGCGATTTCTCCATCAGGCGCAAGCACGGGAGAACGTGAAGCTGTTGAGTTAAGGGACAACGACGACAAAAGGTACAACGGCAAGGGCGTTTTGAAAGCAGTGAACAACATCAACTCCGTAATTGCGAAGGAAATCACAGGCAAGATTTTCGAGAGCCAGAAAAATCTTGATGACCTTATGATTAAACTGGACGGCACGGATAACAAGGCAAAGCTTGGGGCCAATGCTATACTTGCAGTATCGATTGCTTTTGCAAAGGCCGCTGCCCAGTCCGGCGGCATTCCGCTATACAGGCAGCTGGCCGATCTTCCGGAATATATAATTCCCGTGCCATGTCTGAATGTAATCAATGGCGGGAAGCATTCCGACAACAATGTCGATTTCCAGGAATTCATGATTGCACCGCACAACGCCTCGTCTTTTGCCGAGTCCATCAGGATGGGCATTGAGGTTTTCCATTCCCTCAAAAATGTTTTGAAGGGCAAGGGGTATTATACCGGCGTCGGCGACGAAGGAGGTTTCGCACCCAACCTCAAATCAAATGAAGAGGCAGTCGAGGTAATCCTTGAAGCGATAACCAGGGCCTGCTACGCTCCGGGGAAGGATGTCTCAATCTGCCTTGACCCGGCAACAAGCGAGATGTGGGAAGACGGGAAATACAGGTTTTTCAAATCAATGCAAAAGGAAATATCGTCTGACGACATGGTACAGTTGTGGAAAACCTGGGCCGGCCAGTACCCTATAATTCTCCTGGAAGACGGCATGGCGGAGAATGACTGGAACGGCTGGGCAAATCTCACAAAAGAGCTGGGAAGCAAGATCGAGATTGTGGGAGACGACCTCTTCTGCACGAATCCGAAAATCCTCAAGAAAGGGATCGATGCGAAGGTAGCCAATTCGATATTAATCAAGCTGAACCAGATCGGTACGATAACCGAAACACTTGATACGATAAAAATGGCAAAGGATAATGGCTACAATTGTTTCATCTCCCACCGAAGCGGCGAGACCGAAGACACCACAATAGCCGATTTGACTATTGCAAGCTGTGCGGGGCACCTCAAAACAGGAAGCGGGTGCAGAGGCGAGAGGATCGCAAAATTCAACCAGCTTCTGAGAATAGAAGAAGAGCTTGGCAGCAGGGGAAAATTCATCGGCCTGAAGGCGTTCAAGAACAAGTGAACAGAGTTCACCTCTCCAGGGGCTTCACTGATTTTTTGCCAATTTTTTGTATCCCGTCAGTTTCCCGGGGAAACAAGGGGTTGCAACCCCTTGTTTCCATAAAGTCGCCGGGGTTGTCCCCAAAAAACTGACAGGATACAAATTTCTGTATTTTACTCTTGATTTATTTAATTAAGTTGTGTATAAATCAATTAAGCGTTTACTTAATTAAATAAATAAGAAAGCACTTGATATGGAAAATTCACTGGAAATTTTAAAAGCTCTGGCCGATGGCACCAGAATGAAAATCATCAATATCCTGTTGACTCACGACCTGTGTGTCGGTGCTTTGGCGAAAACCCTTAAATTAACCGAGGCCGCCATTTCGCAGCATCTTCAGATTTTAAGGAAAAGCGGGGTTGTAAAAGGAGAGAAGCGGGGATATTTTACTCATTATTATGTGGACAGAAATGTTTTAAAGGGTTTGGCGCTTTTATTCAATGAAAAAGCGTCAAAGAATTCCACAGGTAAAAATAACTGCAACGGGATAAAGTCGAAGGATCAACAATGCCGGCAAGAAGGAGAATAAACAGGAAATGCTGGTATTATTAATATTGACAGCCTCGGCTTTGACCGTGTCATTCGTTTTTGACAGAAAAAAGACCTGGCTTGGAATAAAAAAAGGGTTTACGATGCTTTTGAATATTATTCTTCCGCTTATGACAATATTAATAATTGTGAGTATTCTTTTGTTTTTTACGCCTAAAGAATTCCTGGTCAGATGGCTCGGCAGGGATTCAGGTGCAATCGGGGTGACCATTGCGGCAGCAGCAGGCTCCATATCGCTTATTCCCGGATTTATCGCTTACCCGCTTTGTTCGGTATTAATCAAAAACGGAGTTTCTTATTCTATTGTGGCGGTATTTATCACAACCTTGATGATGGTTGGAGTCGTCACATTGCCGCTGGTATCAAGGTTTTTCGGAATTTAAATTGCCGTTGTGCGAAATATTTTGAGCTTCATAGGAGCAATAATTATCGGCATTTTAACAGGTGTACTTTGGGGACTGCTATGAAAAAATATATTAATAAATTCAAATTCGACATTATGATTTTAATTGCATTTCTGATATTCATCCTGTTTTCCTATATTTTAAAATTTGCATGCGGGCTGTCTATAAAAAACAATTTCCTGCAATTTTTAACAGAAATGGCGAGTTTCATTCCACTGATGTTCATATTGATAGGATTATTTGATGTTTGGGTGCCGAAAGAAAAAATTGAAAAATATATCAATAAAGATTCGGGCATTATCGGCACAATTTTAATAATATCTCTTGCCATGCTTCAGGCAGGGCCTTTATACGGTGCATTCCCCACGGCATACATCCTGTGGAAAAAAGGGTGCAGCGTCAGGAATATTTTTATTTATCTCGGCGCATTTTCAACATTAAAACTTCCAATGATAGGTTTTGAAATTGGATTTTTAGGTTTTAAATTTTCCTTATTGAGAACTTTAATTACACTACCCATTTTTATCTTAATCGGAATAATAATGGAGTATTTTTTTGAAAACAAAGATTTTGAGATTAAAAATCCAATGAAATAAAACGAGGAGCATTATTTTTTAAATAATTGGAGGTGGTTTATGCATCATGATTTTGGCGAAGGCCACATTTATTTCGGCTATGGAATTCTATTTTTTGCGGGGCTAATATTTATTGTAGTGGCCGTCTTTGTAATATTCAAACTTATTAATAATTATAACGACAAGAACATTGATAATGATGATTTAACCGATAAACAGAAAAATGCACTTGAAAATTTTTCCGGTTTAGTGTCATCAATGCTTTATCAGCAAGGAAATGGATTAAAGCAATATGAAATCAGCAAAAATCTGAATCTTCCTCTTGATATGGTTTCAAAAAAACTTGCAGAGATGGAAAAAGAAGGCGCGATTGTACGCAATTGGGATAATGAAGAATATACATTTACTGTAAAAAAAAATAATTAATTTTTTTAAAATTAAAAGAATATAATCCATAGGAGGATTTACATGAATAAAAACAAGGGAATGATTGCCCGCATCATCGCAAGGGGCGGCATTGTCGTTTACTTCATCATGGCATTTGAAGTGATGATAATGATAAGCCCGTTTGCATTTTTCTTTTATTCGGTGTTCAATCCGGTTTTCAACTGGTTCGGACAATTTGCCGTAACGAGGTGGCTCACGTCATTCTTCCTGCCCCACATGATCCTGCCTCCTACTATTTTTTTGAAAACTGTCCGAATCACGGGATCGGTTTTATTCGTTCTCGGATCTCTTTCTTTCATAATATGCGCCCTGCAGGTGTATATGGGAAAAATATTCAAATGGGGTGTTGCAGACAAGGGGCTTTACAGCTTCATCCGCCACCCGCAATATTTGGCACTCGCAGTGTGGGGCATTGCGATGAGCATACTCTGGCCGAGGTTCATTGTGCTTGTGACCCTGTCGATCATGTTTGTCCTGTATTATTTCCTTGCAAAGGATGAGGAACGCAGGATGCTTTCCCAGTACGGAGAAAGTTATACGAAATACATGGAAAAGACGGGAATGTTTTTTCCAAAATTTATCGATAAATGGTTCAGACCGGTTGACAGATTGGTGCCCAACAAAATCATCAGGGATGTCTGCGTTTCCGTTCTGCTCGTAATATTGACAATTGGAGCAGGGTTCGGGCTTTACGGCATCACGATAAATTCTATTCCGGTTGATACCCGGAACAATTTCAGCCTTGTGTCCATGCTGCCCGAAGATATGAAATTAATACCCGTCATTGCAGATGGAATCGAAAAAAACCTTAATGACGGCAAGCTCGTGCAGATGGATAAAAACAAAGCCTATCTGGGCTATGTGATGCCTGTGGATTACATAATGCAGGGAATGATAGCCGATACTTCGGAAAATTACCATCTCTTCAAGCAGCATCACACCATATCGCTGATCAATGACTGGATCCTCCATCCATTCAGGCACCTTAGATCATCACCGGTATTGAACATGGCAAAGATGAATCATGTCGATCCCAAAATTGCAAGAAGACATCATTGCCCTTTGGGGATAAATGACAGTTCCCTTGACTGCGGCAATTGTCCCTACAGAAGGATTATTTTTACGGAGGTACAAAACACGGGCATTGGTCATATTCAGGGCAAGGATTTGTTAGGCTATAATACCATTAAAACACCTGCGTTTTATGCAGACATTGACACGAGAACAGGAGAATTCGTCAACCTCAAGTCCGTTAAAAAAGACACTGCGTGGCAGAATGTACCGACACCGGCATATTAATTTTCAGGTGCCTTATGCCTTCAAACATGGATACCTGGGCAAGACGGATAAGCGCCTATGAAAATATTCCTGAAAAATTTAAAAATAATTTTCCGGAATACACTGGGCTTTTTCCATACACGGTTTATTCACCCAGCGACATTATAAGCAACGTAAAAATAAATGAAAGACTCTCCTGTCTTCTGGACGACCGGCTGCATGTTCTTGAGAATAATCACGGTAAAATAATTGAAAAGCATTACTTACTCGAAGATATCAATATAATCGAGCATGGCCAAATCCTCCTTTATTCATGGATCAAGGTCAGGGGAATATTCGGGGAAATAATAATTTTTTCGGTTGTGGAATTCAATACTGTTGTCGAGGAACTGTTTTTACAGATCATAAACACCTTGAGAAAAAAGATCAGCGCAATTAATTCTCCAAAAGAAACCGGAATTGAAGCGGACAAATTCAATTTTTTGGCAAAGACCGATTACAAATTTATGAATTTCGGGAAGGACTGCATTATGCCGGGGCAGCATATAATCAGAATGATTTATCAACCGGCGATTTTAAAAAAAATGTTCGGATTGTTCAGCAAGGATGTTGCACTGGCTTGTCTCTTGATTTTAACCGACGATGTGCTAATAAAAATAAGGGAACAGGAAGTTCCCAAAGGGATGAAGGCAAAATATGGAATAGAGAGCATTTTCATTTCCCTTGGAAAAATTCAAAAGATGTTGGTTGAAGAAAATGAGAAGAACAATTTCTTAAAATCAACAATCTGGTTGCCCCAAGATGATAAGGTTTTCCTTTTTATCGATAATTCAAACAGGGATAAATTCATGGAGGCAAGAAAAATTATTTTAAAATTATAAATCATGAAAAAAATAATTGCAATTTCTTTAAAAAAGGAATAATAAAAATAATACGGGAGATCGCATGTAATGAAATTTATTTATATACTTTTAGGCGGGGGCATCGGTGCCATTTGCAGATATTTGCTCTCAACTTCGGTGAACCAATGGCTCAATAAAATTTTTCCATACGGGACACTGGCTGCCAATATTGCGGGCTGCTTTGTAATCGGATTTTTATTCGGTACTTTCCAGAAATGGACAATCTCATCAAATTTGCGGCTTTTCATTTTTGTCGGAATCCTCGGCGGTTTTACGACATTCTCAAGTTTCGGCCTTGAAACTTTTAACCTTTTCAGGGATGCACAGATCAAGCTTGCCGTATTCAACATCCTGTTAAGCAATTTCATAGGAATAAGCCTGGTATTTTTCGGCTACATGCTTGCGAATCTCATGTTTAACATCAACAAATAGGGGGAGGCGAATGAACAGGGAAAAACTGATTATTGAAGAAGATGACTTACTGGTAAGGATTTTTATAAGTGAACGGGAAAAAGTTCACGGCACGCCATTGTACGAATACATCGTGCTGAAATGCAGAGAAATGGGAATGGCCGGAGCCACGGTTACAAGGGGCATCTTGGGCTACGGCGCGGACAGGAGGCTCCACACAAGCAAGCTTGTCGATCTGTCGGATAACCTGCCGGTTATAGTAGAAATAATCGATACGGAAGAAAATATAGCCAAACTGAAGCCTTACCTCGACGAAGTGATAAACAAGGGATTTGTAACAATCGAAAAGGTTCATGTAATAAAATACCGGGCAAAATGAAATTAAAGTTTTCGCTGCATGGACAGGTAATAAACCCTCATGGTTTTCAGTTCATCGTAACCGACTTCGCCCCCGAATTCGTCGAAAACCGATTTTAACCTCATCGTCCCTTCTTTATCGAAAATTTTCAAAACCTCATCCTGCCTTTCCTTCGTTAATTTTGAAAAAGCAAGGATGGAATCATTCTTTAAACTGTTTCCTTCCAGTAAAAATTTGTGAAGATGGTCGATCACTGTCCCGGGCATTATTTGGAACTGTTCGGCTATCTGCTCTATTGTCCTGCCTTCATTGAAAAGCTTCGAAGTCTCTATGTGCTTTGGCACATGATTTGATCTTGTCTGATTTTTCCCGCTATTTGTATGCATCAATTTATCCGGGTTTTCCCTGAGATATTGCTGTATCAAAAGTAAGAAGAATTCGCCGTACTTTTCAAGCTTGACGCTGCCTACGCCGCTGATATGCAAAAGTTCATCCTTGGTTCTGGGATACTTCATCGACATCTGGGCAAGCGTCACATCCGGGAACACGACATAAGGCGGGATATTGAACCTGTCGGCAAGCTCTTTCCTTTTTTTTCTTAAAATTTCAAACAGCCTCATATCATAATTTTCCCTGTTCACATTATTCGTGGAACTTCCGGTTTTGCTATTCTCCGAGCCGATTGCACCGAATACCGAAGTTTCACCGGATATTATTTCCCGTGCCCTGGGTGAAAATTTCAGCACTCCGTATTCATCTATATCTTTATAAATGAACCCCTGCTTTATCAATTCGTATCCGGCATTCGTCACGGATTCTTTTGATTCACCGCTGCACAGCCCGTAAACCTCGAGTTTATTGTGATTATATTCCAGAACCTTTTTGTCATTCGAACCCCTCAATACATTCACAACATGAGTGAGGCCGAACCTGCATCCCGTGAGCCTCATCGTCCTGAGAATCAGTCTCGACTTTTCCGTGATATCCACAGTTTTTTTTGTCTCATCCTTTTCAAGACAGTTGTCGCAATGGTCGCATTTTTCACTGGTGTAATTCTCACCGAAATATCTTATCAGTAAATACCTGCGGCAGAGCCTTGACTCTGCGAATTTCACCATGTCCTTGAGGTGCTTCACTGCAATTTCCCTGTGTCGCTCATCGTCTTTTTCATCTATATAGTACTGGTTCTTTCTCTTATCTGCGAAACTGTAAAGCAAAAGGCAGTGCGACTTAAGCCCGTCCCTTCCGGCTCTGCCGATTTCCTGGTAATACGACTCGATGTTCCTGGGAAGGTCGTAATGAAGCACGAATCTGACGTTGGGTTTGTTGATGCCCATGCCGAACGCCACTGTTGCAACTATTATCTGCACATCATCCCTGATGAATGCCTCCTGGTTTGCCGACCTTTCTTCCGCAGCCAAACCTGCATGATAGGGTTTGACGGAATAATTCAGGCCTGCAAGTTTGCCTGACAGATCCTCAACCTGTTTTCTCGAGAAACAATAAATGATCCCGGACTGCTCCTTGAATTTTGAAAGGAAATCAAGCGTTTGATTGAAGGGATTGTTTTTTTCAACGATCTCGAGAAAAAGATTTGGCCTGTTGAAACTCGCTATGAATTCTTCCGGATCGGCAAGATGCAAATTTGTCTTTATGTCTTCCCTTACGGTTTTGGTCGCCGTAGCGGTTAACGCAATGACATTCGAATCGGGAAACATTTTTTTCAATTTGGCAAGCTGCCTGTATTCCGGCCTGAAATCATGGCCCCATTGTGATATGCAATGCGCCTCGTCCACTGCGAAGAGCACAGGATTCAATCCTTTTAAAAATTCGAGAAAGCCGCTTTTCATCAGGGTTTCCGGTGCCACATAGAGAATTTTGATTTTGCCGGAAACCAGGTCTTGCCTGTTTTTATTGTATTCGTCCGGCGTAATCGAACTGTTGAGATAGCATGCCCTGACGCCGAGACTTTCAAGAGAATCCACCTGGTCCTTCATGAGGGAGTTCAGGGGACTTACGACTACAGTTTACCTGTTCATCAT
>JBJKSS010000208.1:0-13935 GCA_046703745.1 Spirochaetota bacterium | reverse complement strand
GATATATCTGGATAACAATTCAACGACCCCGCTTCATCCCAAAGTTAAGGAGAAAATAACTGAAATTCTTGACTATTTCGGCAATCCGAGCTCGGCTCACACGCTGGGAAGGGAAGTAAGATATCTTGTTGAGGATTCAAGGAACGCGATCGCTGATTTTCTTAACTGTTCCCCGGATGAGCTGATCTTCACCGCCAGCGGAAGCGAGGCAAACAATACTGTTTTAAAAAGCTCTTTCCAGTGTGTCTGCAATTATTTGCAAAATAAGAACAGGAAGATGCACATCATTTCTTCGAAAATCGAACATCCGTCGGTTTTGAACACTTTAAAATGCCTTGAGGGTCAGGATAAAGAAGTAACCTATCTGCCGGTTGACCAGTACGGCATAATAGACCCGGCCGATGTGGAAAAAGCGATAAAAGATGAAACAATAATGATATCAATAATGTATGCAAACAATGAGATCGGCTCCATTCAACCCATTGAGGAAATTTCGGATATCGCACGCAGGCACGGCATTGAATTTCATACCGATGCCGTCCAGGCCGTGGGCAAAATACCGATAGATCTTTCCAAACTGAGGGTCGATTACCTTTCGCTTTCCGGCCACAAGATATATGCCCCGAAAGGTATAGGGGTCCTTTATAAAAGAAGGGGCACAAGGCTGTTATGCCCGCTGATTTCCGGAGGACACCAGGAAAATTCGATGAGGGCAGGAACGGAGAACAGGATAGGCATCATTGCCCTTGGCGAGGCATTCAAACAGATGAAACTTGAAATGGATGAAGAAGTCAAAAGGATAAAGTATCTGCGTGACAGGCTCGAAGCGGGGTTATTCAATAATATCGAAAACGTAAGATTAAACGGGCACAGCACCAAAAGACTGCCGGGGACGCTGAATGTTTCATTCAAGAATATCGAAGGTGAATCAATAATGCTGCGCCTCGACATGCATGATGTTGCAGTGTCAACGGGCAGTGCATGTTCAACCGGTTCGCTTGAGCCGAGCCATGTTATAATGGCGCTTAATGTCCAGGCCGAAGTGGCGCACGGATCGGTCAGGTTTTCTCTTGGCAGGGAAAATACCGAAGAAGAAATAGACAATACCGTGTCAGCGCTTAAAGAAGTCGTGGATTCATTAAGAAAAATAAGCCCGTTAAAATAAAAATATGCATGATGATTTTGAAAAGATATTCAACGAATGGCAGAAAACCCATGAAGTGATGGATAAGGATAAAATCGCTAATTACACGATCAATGATCGAACCGGCAATATTCCGCATAAAAAAAATAAAAAAGAGGCATTAACACTTGATCTGCACCGGCTTAACAGATCGGACGCCCTGATAAAACTGAAGACCTTTGTTATGGAAAATCAGTCGTCAAATCAAAAAAAAATCATTATCATCCACGGAGCCGGGAATCATTCCAAAGAAAAATGCGTATTGAAAGAGGCTGTAAAAATTTGGCTTAAGGAAAATACCGGACTGATTAAATATTTCAGGCCGGGAAAGACTGACGAGGGCGGTTTCGGGGCCACAGTTGCCTATATAAAATCAAAATAAATGGAAATAATATGAAAAAAATTTCAATAACCCTGTTATGCTTTTTATTACTGGGATGCGCTTCAATAAAAATACGCAAGCAGGTGGCCATAGATTATTTTAACCTGGGAAACAGTTATCTTGATTTGAAGGAATACCAGAAGGCAATAGAAATTTATGAAAAGGCTCTGGAGTATAACAACAAGTCTCCTGAAATTATATTAAACCTGATAATTGCATACCAGCAAAACAAGGATTATGACAAGGTTGAAAAAACCATACTCAAATACTATAAAAATATAAAATATGAATATTCTAAAAAACTCCTGATGCTCCTCGGCAATAATTTTTTCCTTCAGGAGAAATATGAGCAGGCAATCAATATATACAATGAATACCTGGGATCATATCCTGATGATGCCGATTGTTATTTCAATCTTGGTTTGACCTACATGAAACTTCTCGACGAAAAAAAGGCATTGTTTTATTTTACGGAAAGCTATAAAAAAAACAACAAGCTTGTACCTGCGATCTATAACCTGGCGGTTTATTATTATAATAAAAAGGATTATGATAACAGTATTTTTTATTATAACAAACTTATCGAGCTCGATACCGGAAACCCCGATGCATTCTATAAAATAGGGCACCTTGAATTCGAAATAAATGAATATGACAAGGCCAGGGAACACCTGCTGAAAGCCATTGATCTTGATAAAAAAAACAGCAATTATGATTTATTGCTGGCGCGCATTTATGCAAAAGGGTATAAAAACAAGGACAAAACCCTCCATTATCTTGAATTGGCCTTCAAGAACAAATTCAAGGATTTAAAAACCTTAAGATCCTTTGACGAATTCAAACTGTTGTTTGACTATGATGAATTTAAAAAATTATTAAAACAATATGATATTCAATAAAATTTCTTGTTTTATTGTACTTATTGAAATATAATATTACCTGAATAATATTTATCGGGGATGTACAAAGATGTCCGGTGGAAACAGGGGGCTGCAAACCCATGTTTTCACAGAGAATGTTATTTTTGCGTTAATTACTTAAATATATGACTCGAATTTCGGGTTAAAACTTAAAATGCTGGTAAGATTAAAACTTTATTAATGGATTTTTGAATAATGTCAGATTTGAAATTAGATATGGTTAATTTCCCGAGAAATGCCTATATAACAATCGAAGGAAAAACTTCCAACAATATTTTTTACATCATCAGGAACGGTAATATCATCGTAATGCGGGAAAGCTTCAATGAAACGGAAAATCTTAATCCCGGTGACTTTTTCGGTGTAATTTCGGCGATGTCAACACATGATTATATAGAAACATCTATTGCAAAAACCGATGTTTCATTAATAAAGGTACACAAGGATCAATTTCCCCTGTTAATACAAAAAAACAATCCTGTTGCCATGAAAATCATTCTATCATTCTCAAAAAAACTGAGAGAGCTTGATACTTACATGGCTGAAATCAGTTTAAAATCGGTTTCCAGCGAGGATATTCAAAATCTTTATCATATAGGCGAATATTATTTAAGCCAGAAGCAGTACAATCAGGCATTTTATGCATTCTACAGGTACCTTCAGTTCTTTCCTAATGTAGACAAATCGTCAAAAGTAAAGGAAGTACTTGCAAAAATCAAACCGTTGAGCAAATTTGCTTATCTTGATGCTAAAAATCCGGATTTCAAAAGAATATATCCGAATAACACCATGATATTCTGCGAACATGAGCCGGGAAATGAATTGTATATAATCCAGTCGGGCAAGGTTAAAATAACAAAAATTATCAACAATAAGGAAGTGCTTCTGGCAGTGCTTAAGGAAGGGGACATTTTCGGGGAAATGGCCTTACTGGAAAACAAACCCCGCAATGCGTCGGCCATTGCCTATGAAAATGTCAACCTGATGGCGGTCAATAAGGCCAATTTCCAGAATATGGTAGCAACGCAGCCCCAGCTTGTTACAAAGCTTATATCCCTGCTCGCCGAAAGAACCTGGGTCGTTTACAGGCAGTTAACCAACCTGCAGATTTCAAGTAAAATCGGACGAACATACGATATGCTCCTTATCCAGCTTGAAAAAGAAAAAATAGAGATAAAGCACGGCATGGGTTATACTTTTGAATTCGGGCCGAGAGAGCTGATCAACATGGTTGGATTTTCCGAGGAAGAAGGCAAGGAAATCATCAATGAAATTTTCAAGAACAACAAATTCAAGCTTCTGGAAAATAAAATTTTTATAAAAGATGTCGAAGAAATAAAGAAACAGGTTGAATATTACAAAAAAATGGAAACCCTCGAAAAGAAAAGAAAAGCACCCCACAGTACATTTTAAACCGAAAAAAAAAATTACAATCTCATTTTCCCGTTATTACCCCGTTTTATCTGATAATTTTCGGTTTAAAATTTTTCCTGGGCTTGATTGTTTTTGAATTACTTAAATCTTCTTGGATATGATACGGATCCTTTGCCTGTTCTTTTTCTTTTTCGATTTTGTCCAGGATTATCCCTGACAACACTACAAATTTTCTGTTTTCCTGAACATAGGCATCACTGAATGTATTTGATTCAAATATTGTTATTACCTTGTTAAATTGCTGTTTGGCTTCAGGTATCCTGTTTAACCTGTAATAATTATAGCCGAGATTATACGCAATCGAAAGCACTTCAACATTGGGGAATTTTTTTTCTGTTTCATGTAAAGCATCTATCGCTTTAAGATATTTGCCCCTGTTTGAAAGATCCTGCGCCTTAAGAAAGTAATGATCGAAATCCAAAACTACAGGTTTTGTGTTCTTGACAGTTTCACAACCCAAAATTAATAATGAAATAACAATAAATAAAGAAATTTTTTTAAACATTATTATAGCGCTCCGTAAAATTATTGAATAGTTTTATCCGTTGTCATATAGTTTACTTTGTTTTTTTTATAATTATTTTCGTTTTTTTCTTTACCTCAGGCTTAATATCCAAGAGATAATGATTTTTCAGATAGCCCGCAACATCCAGAGAAAGCAAATCAACAATTCTGTTTATCCTCATTGACTCCAGCGGATATCCGCTCTCCTCTTTTTGTTGATATCTCCTGCTGAACATTTTATTCTTGTTTTTATCAGCCAAAATTTTATAATAAAAAACATCAAATGCTATTGCAGTAGGCCTGTTTTTTATTAAATTATATTCTCCTGTATCATAGGAATCAATATTTAAATCCAGAAGAATATAATTGTCATCGGTCATATCTTTATCATAAATTTTGATATTTGCATATATCTTTTTTTCTTCTAAATTTTTGTCAAGCTTGTCCTTAAAGTAATTTAAAACATCGGTTTTCATTTTGTTGATTACATCAATATCCTCTTTTTTGTAAACAAAATTGTTTTTTATCAAAAAATCCTCTATTGAATCATTTTTATTGATCTTGTACATCTTTATGTCATTAGTCAGATCAAAAATGACATTTTTCCCGTTGAATTTGAAATTCCGGCTGAAGGTTGCATTTATCAAAATATTTTTTTTGTTTGAATCATCTGTATTTGCAAACAGGCTAAAAGAATAAATCAAAAAAAATATTGTCAATAACATTATATTTTTATTTAATTTCATCATTTTTCAATTTAATTTTAAAATATATATTTTTTATAATACTTTTTCATAAATAATAAATACAATTCTGATTTATTTACATTTATTTTAAAAATGGTTACTTTTCATCAATTATTATTCCGATAATAGAAATATATTGTATAATAATAACAATTTATTTTTATTCTTTTGATTTTACAAGGATAATGAATGTCTGTTTGCAAATTGATAAATATAGATCATGCCAAATGTACCAATTGCCATATATGTATAATGGTTTGTCCCGTAAAATACTGCATCAAGGATGAAAAAACGGTCAATGTAAATGAAGAGCTTTGCATCGGATGCGGCAGGTGCTATCATGCATGCCCCCATGATGCAATAAGAATGATAGATGACTTTAATGTATTCCAGGATGCAGTGAAACGGGGGGAAAAGATATTCCTGATTGTTTCTCCGGCTGTAACAACAAGTTTCAAATATTTGAAAAACAATTTAATAACATATTTAAAGGAAACTTTCATCATTGAAAGGATTTTCGATGAATCTGTCGGTGCAGAACTCGCCTCGATACTTTATATGAACAGCATCAAAAAAATTTCCAATGTCCCTTTGATTACCAATCAATGCCCTGCAATTGTCGAATATTTGAAAATCTATCATCCCGAGCTTCTTACAAACCTGCCGCAGGTTCATTCTCCATCAATAATCCTTGCCAAACTGATAAGGGAAATATATAAATTTGAGGGAATAATCGCCTACCTGGGACCCTGCCTGTCAAAACGGAGGGAATTCAGGGATCCCGAAACGGATGGTATTATAAATTTTAACATCCTCTTCCAGAGTCTGGATCAATATTTAAAGCAGCATGATGTAAATCTGACCAAATACAGGGAATCCGATTTCGATTACATAAAACCCGAGAGGGGGGCCGTGTTCTGCAAACCCGGAGGAATAATAAATATCATTAAACGATATTATGAAAATCCCAGAATGTATAATATCGAAGGCTCCTCAATTTATGAGGGATACATGGACAAGCTGTTGTATAACATCGAGAATAACAGGAAGTTTCTGCCCCTGCTGATAGACATGTCCGACTGTAAAGGCGGATGTTATCACGGACCTGGGGCAGTTGACGGCATTTCCATGGAAGAAGAGATGTACATACTTGAAGCCGAAGTGGAAAATACGATCGATAATTATAAAAATAAATACAAGGCACAGAAATATTTTGAAAACATAATCGAAAAAAATTCAAATACAGATTTTTCCAGGACGTATTATTCGGAAAGACAGAAAGGCATAAAAACCATTGAAAATGAAAATCTAGATGATGTTTACAAAACACTCGAGAAATCAAAAAGGGACGATTTCCTTCAGTGCCGGTCATGCGGGTTCAATAACTGCCAGGAATTTGCCACTTCGTTTTCCTACCAGCTGAATATTCCCGAAAACTGCCGTGTATATGTTGCAAACAGGCTGCAAAATACCATTAAGGACAACAGGAGCAAGACGAACAGCATCAATTCGAACATAAACCAAATTCAGGATGTATTCATTCAGACATCGGAAGAATTCAAATTAATAATGGATTCCCTGAAAAAAATAAACCTTGAAATAACAAATGTCAATACTTCAAACAACGGCTTTAAAACAAATATCGATATGATAATCCCGATTATAACCGCAATACAGGAAGTGTCCGAGCAGATAAATCTGCTGTCATTAAATGCATCAATCGAAGCATCGAGAACAGGTGAAGCAGGGAAGGGCTTTTCGGTCGTTTCCGGAGAAATAAGGAAACTTGCAGACAGGACAAAGAGCGAAACTTCAAAAATATCGCTTGTTCTTAATTCATTCCTGATTGACAACAGCAGAATAGATGATAATGTCAACAGCCTTGTAATAGACACGAAAGATTTCAGTGAAAGTATGAATAAAATAAATAATTTCCTGAAAAGTATCAGCGGATATATAAAAGACCTTAACACCCTTACAAGATAATTCAAACAATGATATCAAAATTGTCATTATCTTTTTTTCCGGGCTTTTTATTATCAAGGATTTTTTTTTGTTTAAAATAAATGCATCTTTTGCCCGTACTGCCGATAATTGCGGATTGTGGCAGGATACCCTGGGATTTGATTCCCCAGAAACGGCAGGTATACACAAAATAATTGCCAGAACCGGCCCTTTTGGAAAGATATTCACATAAATTACAATTGGTTCCTGCCATAACAGCTTTTATTATACAACTCCAAGAAAGGTCCTGCAACATAAAAAGATCCGGTGATCAATAACGGTCCTTCACTGCGCATAGCTTCATTATATGCTTCATTAATATCGTGAATTAACAGGACATTGTCAAACTTTTTTTTCATCCATTTATAAATCGAGTCCGGATCAGCCTGTTTGTACCTTCCGCATGAAGTAATGATCATTTTACAGGAAATATTGAATAAATTTTTATAAAAATTCTTGTAATCCTTGTCTATTGCCATGCCCGTCAATACCGTCCACCGTCTGGAATTAAAATGCAGTTTCAATGCGTTTTTCAGCATTATTGAAGAATCATTATTATGGGCGCAATCAAGTATAATGGGCCTTTCATCGTTTAAAATCTGGATACGTCCGGGCAAATCCAATTCAAAACGGCCGGCATTTTTTATTATGCCGATGATTTCAGGAACCGCCAGATAAACGGAAAATAGTGCTGTAAAAAAATTTTCAATCTGGTGATATCCCAGCAAATTAATGTTGAAATTTTCAAATACGGCTCCTTTAAATTTAAAACTGATAATTGCACCTTTCCCGTGTATATGCTTTTTGAATAACCTGAAATTTTTACTGACATTAAAAATTTCGGCATGTTTGAGAGCTGACTGTCTCTTTATTATTTTAAGCGGAATATTTTTTTGCCCGGAAACTGCAACAGGCACATTATCCTTTATTATCCCGGCTTTTTCAAAAGCTATCTGCCTTAGCGACCTGCCTAAGATTGCCACGTGATCATAACCTATTGTAGTAATTGTAGTAACCACGGGTTTTACGATATTGGTACAGTCGAGCCTGCCGCCGAGACCGACCTCGATTACGAGTTAATCGGCTTTTTTATCATTCGCATAAAGCAGGAACATGATGAAAAAAAATTCAAAAGTCGTCGGCTTGAGGCTGTTTTTTTCAATAACGTCTTTAACTATGCCGGTATATTCAATGAAAACATCATCCGGCATAGGAGTTAAATCATAAAGTATCCTTTCATTCGGTTTTATCAAATGCGGGGACATGAAGCTGCATGCAGAATAACCCGCGAGGTTTAGGAGCCTGCTGATCATCATTGTGACACTGCCTTTTCCCTTTGTTCCTGCTACATGAAATATTTTTTTGTTTGACTGAGGATTGTCGAAAAACTCAAGGATTTTCCTGATGTTATCAAGGGAATATTCATCCCTGACCCTGTCAGCGGAATGCAGTTTGCTTTCAAGGTTGATGAATGAATAAATATAATCATAGGCTTCATCAATGGTTTTTAATTTCATTATGTAAGACCTGTAATAATTCAATAATCATTAATGAAATTCGTGCCGGAGTATTATTTAATATATATAACAATCTTATTCCCAGCCGAATGTTGCGGGCGGCTTATTCGTTATGTCATAATACAAACCATCGACAAAATCAAGCTTATCGATCCTGGCAACAATCGACGAGAGCAGGTTCATTGCAAAACCGGCGAATCTGGCGGTCATGACATCTTCCGATACTACCGGCCTCAAGACAATTGAGCACGAATCCTTTTTCGAAGCATAAGGCAGGTTGATTGTCAGATGCTGGAAAATTTTATGATATGAACCGAATTTTTTCAATTCATCCATGACTATATCATCGACAGTCCTGATCATATCAAGCCTCTCTTTTGTACAATAAGCCTCAATCAGACCGCATTTTCTCTTTTCAAAAAGCCGTAAAACAACGCGGTTTATATTATTGCTGTTGCTTGTGATATAGGTTGACAATTCTTCCAGTTTGTTCCAACCGACAAAATTTTCCATTACATTTTTGATTGACAAAACAGCAGGATGCCTGTATGTCCTGAAATCCCCCTGCACACCGACGGATTTTACAGGTAAGGCAAAAATGTCATATTCACGGCCCTTTAAAAATTTTTTAACATCAAGCTTTTTCAACTCTTTGTTTATCTGTGAGAATCCCTTATTGTCTTCCTGCATGCCGTTGGTACATATTACATTAATTGATATGCCGGGACCTGGGAATGGGTGCCTGTTTATTATTTCATCGGGAAGGCCGATTTTCCTCCCGAGCGCCCTGACCTCATCCTTGTATAGTTCCCTGAGAGGTTCGATGATCAGCCCTTTTTCCATTAAAATTTTTACACCATCAACCCTGTTATGATGGGTTTTAATCACATCTGCATGTTTGGTGCCCCCGGATTCTATTATATCAGGATACAGGGTGCCCTGGGCAAGGAGCCATTGGCCATCCGTAAAATTCATTCTGTTTAAAACATTGTTTCTGACTATCAAAAAAGTCTCACCGATGTTCTTCCTTTTTAACTGCGGATCGACGATACCCCTGACTGCATCGAGGAAGATGTTTTCTGCATCTTCATGAATAATATTGTCATAATTCAACTTTTTATAGCGCTCGATTATTGATTCGGATTCATTTTCTCGCATGAATCCGTTATTGATGTACAATCCGAGAACCCTTTTTTTACCTAGAATTTCGACGAGCAGGGCGAATGTTACAGAAGAGTCAACCCCGCCGGAAAGGAAAACCAGTACATTTTTATCACCAACTTCCTCGATTATTCTTTTACGCAAATTATGCAAAAGCATTTCATCGTTCCAGTTGATCTTCATTCCGCAGATATTTACAAAATTTTCCAGGAAAATGCTGCCAGCTGCGGTATCCTTTACCTCTACATGAAACTGAAGACTGTAACGCTTTAACGCAATATTTTGAGTGGCAGCTATTTTACAATAATCCGTCTGTCCTGTTATTTCGAACCCTTTTGGAAGTTTTTCTACAGAATCCGAATGGCTCATCCAGACCTGTGTGGGAAAAGAAATATTGTTGAATATTGCGGAATCTTTCGTTTTGTTCAGCACTGCATAGCCGAATTCACCTTTTTTGGCTTTTTCAACCTTTCCGCCGTATTCCTGGAGAAGGAGGTGGTGTCCGTAGCATAACCCGAGGATCGGTATATCCAGATCTAGGAGACTTTTGTTGAATTCCGGCGCATCACTGTCATAAACAGAAAAAGGACTGCCTGATAAAATTATGCCTTTGACATTTTCAAGACCGCCGCTGTCGATTGCAGGGAGTGCTATTTCGGAGTAATACCCCAGATTTCTCAGCCTTCTTGCAATCAGGTGCGCATATTGCCCGCCGAAATCAAGCACCAAAATTTTTTCAATGTCATTTTTCATCAATCTTTAATTTTTCCTTTGCTTCCTGCCATAATTTTTCAAGCTCTTCGATAGAACAATCCTTAAAATTCTTTCCTGATTCCCCGATTTTATTTTCCATATATTTGAATCTTTTTATGAACCTGTTGTTCGTTCTTGCTAGAGCAACATCCGGATTTACATCTATGAACCTGCTCAAATTTATCAGGGCAAACATCACATCACCGAATTCGTCTTCGATATCCCCGGCATCATTAGCCTTGATGGCATTTTTTAGTTCAAGGATTTCTTCATCTATTTTATCAAAAACTTCATTGTAGTTTTCCCAGTCAAATCCGACTTTTGATGCGGCTTTCTGCAATTTATAGCTTCGGAGGACAGGATAAAAATTAACGGGTACTTTATCTAGTACCGATTCGAATTTTTTATCAGCACGTTCATTTTTCTTGATTTCTTCCCAGAGCCTTGTTACATCATCCGGATCCCGTGCCGTTTCATCGCCGAAAACATGAGGGTGCCTCGAAATCAGTTTTTTATTCAAAAAGTAAACCACGTCTTTCATATTGAATTCATTTTCTTCTTCGGCTATCCGGGAATGCAGGAGAATCTGGAGAAGCAGATCTCCCAGTTCTTCCCGTAAATGATTTTTGTCATTATTGATTATGGCATCGGCCACTTCGTTTGATTCTTCAAAAAGATAGGCTATCAATGAATCGTTGGTTTGTTTTCTGTCCCAGGGACAACCGTCAGGAGATCTTAATTTTCTGATTGTTTCTAGTAATTCATCAAATTCTTTCATGAATTGCATTATTATAAAAAAAGGATTTGCCAACTCCTGCTGCTTAAACGGTTGTAAAATCTTTCATAAAAAAATATTCATACCAGTTTAAACGGCGGGATATAACAAACCCCTTTATTTATAATTATTCCTAAAATAAAAAAATAATTGTAGATGTAAAAATATTACATCTACAAAAAAATAATGGGCAGTGCCAGGATCGAACTGACGACATCTTGCTTGTAAGGCAAGCGCTCTCCCAGCTGAGCTAACCGCCCGTAAAATTGTTTGAACTATATCAATAAAAACGATATTTGTCAATATTGTTTGCTTCAAATTTCAAAAAAGAATACACGGTTTTGTTGACAATAAAAATAAAATAAGTTAATAAACTTTTATCAATTAAATTGGAGAGTATCTATGCTGAAGAAAAATTGTTTGATTTTTTTAATTGCTTTATTTATTTCACCGGTTTTTGGGCAGGCAAACGATCAAACCGATCAGGATGTAAACAGTGAAATAACAAAAATCAAATCTGAACTTGAAACAATCAAAAAAGACATACAAGACCTCAAGGAAAAAACCGAATGGTTTGCATTCAGGGCCGAAGGGTATATCAAGGTAAAATACGGTGTCAATGTTCTGTCAAAGCCGTATTATGGTTCGAAAAAAAATGGATATCAATACGGATTTGATCCCAATAACCCGGTTACAATGGGCTTTGATTTTGAAAATAATCTATTAATGTACATGGACCTTGCAGACAAGGTTGTTGCAACTTCCACTGATAGTGACGGTCTGGGCACACAAATCGTTGTATCCCTTAAAATTCAATCACTGGGAATCAGCGATGTCGTACCGCAGGGAAGCTGGTATGTAATACAGGCGCAGGATGACCAGGGAAATACCACTCCGCTTTATATTCCAAGAAACGACAAAGGCGGGTCAAATGTTGTGCTCGGAAATTTTGAATTTGTGCTGGGAGAAGCAACGGTAAAAAATATTTTGGGCAGCGGATTTTTTGTCGGTTATAAAGATGTCCAGGAAGTTGATCATTACTATGGCATCGGTGCTATCCTGGATATTGTGACATTAAATAATGAATACTTTAACAACGGTTTTATAGTTGACAGAGCGGATCATTCAAAAGTTGCATCACTTTATTATTCATTCGATGCCGATGATTATACGGATTACCAGCCCCAAAATCAGGTTGCCGAAGCGGTAAAACTCTGGTCAAACAGCATGTTGAATTATGATCCCAATATCGATCAAACGCAATACCAGCAAAAACCGCACGGCATGTCATTCGGATACAACAAGGCCTTATCAGAGGGATTTGATTTGTCACTGGAACTCGGTGCTTCAACAAAAAGTGCCTTTGATCCCAAATACTACCTCAAGGATAATTTTGATTTCGGTTTTTTCCTCAAAGCCGACCCCAGGATTCATACGGATAAATTTGAAATCTGGCCTAAACTTTGCCTGAGTTTTGCAATGCAAACCGAAACTACCAAAGATGAACCCTGGCAATGGAACACTTTTGCGGCCGGTTTCGGACTGCCGGTGAGCATATTTTTGCCAACCGGCAAAGAGGATTATGTGAAATTTGAAGTTAACTGCAATTTAAATGTGAATATTGTTTACGAATATTTTGCACTTTTGACATCAACCAGCCTGGAACTCAGCATGTTTGACAAAAAAATGAATATCAGCGTTCCGTTTATTTATTCCTTCAAGAATGCTGGACGCGGAGGTTTCTTAAGGGTAGGGGACCCTGATGTGCCCACACATATTGATGCAGACGGCAACAAGTATTACTGGCTTGACCAGTTATATGACGATCATGTTCTCAACCTGGGACTGGTTACCGGATTTGATTCAACCAATTTATTCGGGGACCTGTTTGAATATAAAATTACAAATTCAATGTATTTTGCATATATGCTTCAGTATGACCACCATTTTTATTCCAATGTAAACGAGTATCCTCCGCCTGAAATATACTTTTATAATATTCACAGGCATGAATTTATATTTAATGAGTTCGGCCCCAAAAGACTCGGTTTTTATGTTGAATTCGGTGTCGGTTATGAGCAGAATGCCAGACTTGTCGACTCTCAAACAACATTTAAATTTATCTACGACAGAAACACAGATACATGGACAGATACCGATAAAAACGGAGGCATTGTTCAATGGTACAGATGGCCCGAAGCAGTCGTTGTCAGCCTGAAGACCGGTATTTATACAGATATAACGAAAAATTTCAGCATTGGACTGGATGCGCAATCACCCAAGATTCATTGTATTGTAAGTTCAAATCCCATAGGAGACCAAAACTCGTTTTCCCTGTTCATCCTGTGGTCGATGATAAAATTTTAAATAATGCATAGAAAAATCAAATTCATAATAATTTTTCTGTTATTATGCAATTTATCTTTCGGCATTGAGTTATTCGCCATTAAATACGGGCAGTCCATGTTTCCTGCCAGATATGTGTTTAATGGCGATAATTCTGGTAAAACACTGCCTTTTTGCTGGATTTTCTATTTAATCAAATATAATGATAAA
>JBJKSS010000207.1:0-2819 GCA_046703745.1 Spirochaetota bacterium | reverse complement strand
TTCCAATAAGGAATTAAAGGAAGAGCTTGGACGGTTCGCCGTGCCGCTTGATACAATAATAAAGACAATGTCCGATATGGTTTCCAAGATCGAGCTTTCTGCACTTGATCTTGCGGGTAACTCCGATGCATTGTCATATTTTGCAACATCAATGGCGGACAAAACCTCAGAACAGGCCGGATCGATTGATATAATCGAC
Organism: Spirochaetota bacterium; assembly: GCA_046703745.1. GTDB lineage: Bacteria > Spirochaetota > GWE2-31-10 > GWE2-31-10 > JAFGQB01 > CAZHHK01. Next base: position 2,620 of record JBJKSS010000207.1, on the reverse strand, counting down.
AGTTCGGCAAAAAATCTCAATGATTCCATGCAGGATATAAAAAAAAGCGTTGAAACGGCTTACGAGATTTCCAAAACTTCGATAGAAGAGGCGAATTCCAGTTCGGTTGAAATACTTTCGCTGATTGAGGAAATGAACAGGATCAATGAAATGTCGGATAAAATCATAACGACAATGAATTTCATCGACGACATAGCAGCAGAAACAAACCTGCTCGCCCTCAATGCCGCAATACAGGCCGCTCATGCCGGTGAGGAGGGCAAGGGGTTCGGCGTTGTTGCTGCCGAGATCAAGAATCTTGCCCAGTCGAGCTCAAAAGCGACAAAAACTATATACGAAATAATCGAAAAGACCGTTGAGTCTATCGGCAAGGGCGTGCAGGCCAGCGAGAAAGCCAAGAAAGAACTTGTAAAGATAGTTGCGTCGATAAAGACAACCGAAGACTTGATGTCGAAAATAAACGAATCTATAAACATGCAGTCGACTTCAACCGGGCAATTGAAGGAAAATCTGGCCAACATCAGGGAATTGACCATGAACATAAACAGCGATACCCAAAACATTAAAACGGCAATTACAAATCTGTCCGGGCAGGCCCAGGTATTGACCAAACTCATATCTTATTTTGAAATGGGTTCTCATACCAGAATTGACTCTGATTCTATCATTGGTGTTGAAAACTGATATAACTCTTGCAATTTAAAGTTTTTTTAGATATTATACCAATAATTGTTTCCCGATTTGTGATCGGGATTGCTTAATACCCGCAATAATTTGTTCTTTTATATGTTTTTAAAAAAGTCAAGCGGCTGTTTTCACAGGTAATGCTTAATTTTTTTGTAAATCATATTAAAAAGAAATTGCTTATTTTTTATATTTTTGATATTTTACTGTACTCATAAAACTTTTTTAAAAAAATAAAATTATTAATAAAGAGGTGTTTACTATGGCAAAAGAAATTTTGTATTCATTGGAAGCAAGAGAAGCATTAAAAAAAGGTGTCGATGCTGTAGCTGATGCAGTACGTGTTACCCTGGGGCCAAGGGGCAGGAACGTTGTATTGGACAAGAAATTCGGTGCTCCTACTGTTACTAATGATGGTGTTACAATTGCAAAGGAAATAGAATTGGCGGATGCTTTTGAAAACCTCGGAGCTCAGTTAGTTAAGGAAGTTTCTACAAAGACAAATGATGTCGCGGGGGACGGGACAACGACCGCTACCGTTTTGGCCCAGGCTCTTGTTAATGAGGGGTTGAAAAATGTTACTGCGGGTGCAAATCCCATGTCATTAAAAAGGGGAATGCAGAAAGCCTGCAGCATGGTTGTTGAGCAGATAAAGAAAAACTCTGTGCCCGTTAAGGATGAATATATTTCCAAAGTGGCAGCAATAAGTGCAAATAATGATGAAATCATAGGTAATCTGATTGCAGATGCGATGAAGCTTGTCGGTACCGATGGTGTTATCACAGTTGAAGAGGCAAAGACAACCGAAAACAGTCTTGAACATGTAAAAGGTATGCAGTTTGACAGGGGATATATTTCACCATATTTCGCAATGAGATCGGAAGACGGCGTTGTTAATTTTGAAGACTGCTATATTTTAATTCATGAAAAGAAAATATCAAGCATGAAACCGATGGTTCCGATCCTTGAAAAGGTTTTACAGGCACAAAGACCGCTTTTGATAATCGCTGAAGATGTTGAAGGTGAAGCATTAACCGCATTAATAGTCAATTTGCTTCAAAGCGGCCTGAAGATTTGTGCTGTAAAGGCACCTGGTTTCGGCGACAGAAGGAAAGCAATGCTTGAAGATATTGCCATTTTAACCGGTGGTAATGTTATTTCCGAAGAGCTTGGAATGACGCTTGAAAAAATTACACTGGATGACCTTGGAAAGGCAAAAAAAATCACCATAGACAAGGAAAATACTACAATTGTTGAAGGTGCCGGTGATGAAAAAGACAGGGAAGCAAGGGTTAAGACCATTAAAAAACAGATAGACGAAACTACAAGCGACTATGACAAGGAAAAGCTCCAGGAAAGGCTCGCAAAATTGTCCGGCGGTGTTGCTGTTATCAATATCGGTGCTGCAACAGAAGTTGAGCTTAAAGAAAAGAAGGCAAGAGTTGAGGATGCATTGTCCGCAACAAGGGCAGCTGTTCAGGAAGGTATAGTACCCGGCGGCGGTATAACCATTATTCATGCTTCCGAATGTCTCAACAATTTTTCTGCAAAGGATCCTGACGAAGTTCTCGGCGCCAAAATAGTGGAAAGCTCCGTGAAATCGCCTTTAAAACAGATTGCTGAAAATGCCGGTATTGACGGTTCTGTAATAATTTATAAACTCGAAAAAGAAAAATGGGGCATGGGCTTTAATGCCGCTACCCTGAAAATTGAAAACATGATCGAAGCCGGTGTTATAGAACCTGCAAAAGTTGTAAGATGTGCCCTTGAGAATGCGGTAAGTATTGCATCACTGGTTATCACAACAGAGACTCTCATTGCAGAGAAGAAAGAGGAAAATGCCCCGGCTGCTCCGGCAATGCCTCCGGGTGGAATGGGCGGAATGTACTAGGATTTTTTTCATATATAAAAAAAGAAGCTGTCTCAAAAGAGACAG
>JBJKSS010000206.1:0-4692 GCA_046703745.1 Spirochaetota bacterium | reverse complement strand
TATTTCACCGTTGACCTTTTCGTAAAAATCGTTCCAGAAAAACTGAGTGTCATTCTTCTCGGGCCTGTTGCGCAGGAGGTAATACCTGAAGAGGTCGGCCTCTATGCCCGTGTCCATCACATGGTCGCCGAATACGCCCGTGCCCCTGCTCTTTGAGAATTTGGAATCCTCGTAGTTGAGGTACTCGGTCGAGCTTATGGTTTTAAGCATTGTCCAGTTTTCATTCGTGCCGAGAAGGCTCGCAGGGAAAACAACAGTATGAAACGGTATATTGTCCTTGCCCATAAACTGGTAAAGCTCGATATTTTCCGGATTTTTCCACCAGTCCTGCCAGTCATCGAATTTTGAAGCGGTAATGGAAATATAACCTATCGGCGCATCAAACCATACATAAAACACCTTGTCCTCGTAACCCTCAAGCGGCACAGGGATGCCCCATTTGAGGTCGCGTGTTATGCATCGCTTTAACAGGCCCTGATCGAGCCAGCCTTTTGTAATGCTCAGCGCGTTATTCGACCATCTGCCTTCCTTCGAAGCTTCTTCCATCCATTTTTCGAGCCGGGGTTTCAGTTTTGCCAGATCCAGGAAAAGATGGTTAGTGTCCCTGAATTTCGGGGTATTGCCGCATATCGTACATTTTATCTCTTTTAATTCTTCAGGGTCGAGAAGCTTGCCGCAGTTTTCACACTGGTCGCCCTTTGCCTTTTCATATCCGCAGTTGGGGCATATACCCTCCACGAACCTGTCTGCAAGGAACATCTTGTCTGTTTCACAAAAGGGCTGTGTAAGCTTGTCCTTTATTATATAGCCGTTTTGATAAAGCTTCAGGAATATGTTCTGGACGATTTCCGTCTGTTTGGGGTCAGAGGTTCTGCCGAATACTGAAAAATCGATGTTGAACCAGCGGTAAATTTCCTTGTGTATAGCATGGTATTTATCGCATAACTGCCTGGGGCTCATGCCTTCCTGCAGCGCCTTCGTCTCGGTCGTTGTGCCGTATTCATCGGTGCCGCAGATGTACCTGGCATCATAGCCCGCGATTTTGCAGTACCTGTAAAATACGTCTGCCGAGAGTACGCACCCGATGATGTTGCCCAGATGCGGCACATTATTTACATAAGGCAGAGCAGATGTGATAAGTCTTCTTTTTTTATTCATCATTCGATCTCTTGGTTTATAAAATATATGCTTGTTATATATAATTTGTATTTGTTTTGTCAAGGCCGGTTTATGGCATAAGTAAACCTCTTTGAGCATAAATGTACAAATTTGTTGTACGCAATTGTATTGCTACAAAAACGTTCTACAAAAAGGTCAGTTGAATGCACTCTGTTTGGTATTGCAGATGACATTCCATGCAGATTAATCGGTTTTTTGAGCTCCCCGGCCGTAAAGTAAGGGGAAATTGACGGTTTTTTCCTTATTAATAAATCTGATTGTGCCCGTTAAAAAGCAATTTGTAAAACACCGGGCTTTCTTTTATTAATGGCACGTTTTCTGCTTTTAAAAAACCAGTCCTATAAACTAATAATCAATTCAGGAGATCTTAATGAAAAAAATATTTTTATTGGCTTCAATAATTTTAATTTTTTCCACAACATTAATATACTGTCAGACAACCGGCAGTCAGGTTCAGGATCAGGTATACATTGATTCCGGCAATACAGCATGGGTATTGATGTCTGCGGCACTCGTTCTGTTTATGACTGTGCCGGCGCTTGCATTCTTTTACGGCGGGCTGGTCAAGAAAAAGAATATTCTTAATATTCTGATGCAGTGCTTCATTACTTTGGCAGTGGTGAGCCTCTTGTGGGTGACAGTGGGTTATTCCCTGTCTTTCGCACCGGGCAAAGGCTTTTTGCAGGGGTTTATCGGAAGCTTCGACTGGGCATTCCTCAAGAATGTCGGGCTTGGGCCGAGTCCCTATTTTATCGGGCAGGCCCAAGCAAGGGTGCCGCATCTGGCATTCATGATATTTCAGGGAATGTTTGCAGTCATCACGCCGGCCCTGATAATAGGAGCCTTTGCCGAAAGAATGAAGTTTTCGACGTTCCTGGTGTTTACCGTTCTCTGGTCGCTCTTTGTTTATTTCCCTGTCACGCACTGGATTTGGGCAAAAGACGGCTGGCTCAGTAAAATGGGGGTTCTCGACTTTGCCGGCGGGATCGTTGTGCATGTGAATGCAGGTATTGCCTCGCTTGTCGCCGCTATCATGATAGGCAAAAGGAAGTATCTCAAGTCAATTCCTCCGCACAATCTTACCTATACATTGTTCGGTGCCGGAATGCTTTGGTTCGGATGGTTCGGATTCAATGCAGGAAGCGCCCTTGCTGCTGACGGACTCGCTGCGAATGCATTCGTGGTAACAAACACAGCCGCTGCAATGGCTGCGTTGACATGGGCGGTACTCGACTGGATCGTTGTGAAAAAGCCGACGATTCTCGGCGTTGCAACAGGTGCGGTTGCCGGTCTTGCCACAATAACTCCTGCCAGCGGCTTTGTCGATGTGTCAGGGGCAATAATAATCGGATTATGTGCCAGCCTTGTCTGCTACATTTTTGTTATGAAAATCAAACCGAAACTCGGTTACGATGATGCGCTTGATGCATTCGGCGTACACGGGATCGGCGGACTCGTGGGAAGCCTCCTTACAGGCGTACTGGCAACAGGAGCTGTTCAGGCTTCATGCAGGGGCTGGATTGACGGTAATCCGAAACAATTGTTGATACAGTTAATCGGGGTTGGAAGTGTTCTGGTTTATTCACTGGTTGTTTCGTTTGTTATTTATAAAATTCTCGATATTATCATGAAGGCAAGGGTAAACGAGAGGGATGAAGCGATCGGACTGGATATGACCCAGCACAACGAAAAGGCTTACACGATTATAGAATGATCAGGGGCCGGTAAATTTAAAACAGGAGGCATCGCATTATGAAAATGATAATTGCTATTATTCAGCCGCACAGGTTTGAAGAGGTTCGTGAAGAATTATACAAGGTGGAAGTCAACCTGATGACCGTAACCGAGGTTCTCGGCCACGGCAGACAGCTCGGCGTGACCGAAGTTTACAGGGGCACAAAGGAAGCCGGTAATTTGATAAGGAAAATCAGGCTCGAAATTGCCGTTAATGAAGATTTTGTAGAGCCCGCGGTCAATGCCATAATAAAGGGCGGCAAAACCGGCCAGGTAGGCGACGGCAAGATTTTCGTCTATGATCTCAAGGAAGTAGTCAGGATCAGGACGGAAGAAAGGGGCCACAAGGCCATAGGTTGATATATAAATAATAAATATATTAAGGGGGCGTTGTTTATAATGACGTCCCCTCTTTATTTTTTTTTAATATTTTGCTGTTTTTGGAATTAATGCAAAAAAGTTTATAGAGGCAAAGTGACCGGGTTGAAGCAAATTTAAATCACTCCATAATTGACAAATTTGTAAAAATCGAATATACTCCGCCCATCTTCAAATACAAGTCAGTATGGCTTTCACTCTAACCTACGAGGATTAATTTTATGTATTCAAACCTAGAACTTCTAGTATTATTTCTGATAGGGTTTCCCGTTATTTGTGCCTTAATTCTTGTATTATTTAAAAATTTCACGGTAAGGACAACGATTTTAAAGTTTTTTGCAGCAATAATTATAGCCGCAACCATCGGCCTGCTGGTTATAAGCCTTACTTCAAAAAACGGTGTTTATATTTCATTCGAGCTGCCTTATCTTGAATATTTGTTCTTCGGCATCGAAGGCTTGATGCTTCTGTGGATAATCATCCAGAGCATAAAGTACAAAAAGATCGGCACATTGATCATTGCATTGGTACAGGGCGGATTGACCGTATTTTTCCAGCTTAGCTACGGATCAACGGTTGAAGCCGGAAGAACACTTTATATCGATCAGTTGTCAATCATAATGGCCCTGATTATCGGTATTGTCGGAAGCCTGATCTGCGTTTATGCAATCGGCTATATGAGGGATTATCATAAGCATCACAAGGATCTTCCGGATAAAAGGAACATATTCGCCTTTTATCTTTTTGTTTTTTTGAGCGGCATGTTCGGGCTCGTTTTTGCAAACAATCTGCTCTGGCTCAACTTCTTCTGGGAAGTAACCACTTTCTGTTCATTCATTCTGATCGGATATTCAAAGACAAAAGAAGCGACCCATAATGCTTTCAGGGCGATTTGGATGAACCTGCTGGGCGGCATAGCCTTCTCGGCCGGCATCATATATTTATATTCGAATTTACATGTAATAGAGCTGGACAAGCTTCTTACCCTCGCACAGCAGGGGTCACAGATCGGCGTGATCGTCTCCCTGTGTCTCTGTTTTGCAGGATTGATTAAAGCTGCCCAGTTTCCGTTTTCAACCTGGCTGGTCGGTGCAATGGTCGCTCCTACTCCGGTATCAGCGCTCCTGCATTCCTCAACAATGGTTAAGGCCGGCGTTTACCTTGTTGTAAGGGTCGCCCCGCTGCTTGCAGGCTCAGTGTCGGGCAATTCGATAGCACTAATCGGCGGGTTAACGTTCCTGTTCGGATCGCTGCTTGCCATTTCGCAGAGCAATGCGAAAAAGGTTCTTGCGTATTCCACGATCGGCAATCTCGGTTTGATCATAGCATGTGCCGGCATCGGCAACAGTGAAACCATAACGGCTGCCATATTGCTTATAATCTTTCATGCGGTTGCCAAAT
>JBJKSS010000205.1:0-9174 GCA_046703745.1 Spirochaetota bacterium | reverse complement strand
ATCATGTTTTTAATCCCCAAAAGCTTTTTAGTTTTATGCCCGTCAAAAAGAGAGGTTATTTCAACTTTTTATGAAAAATTACCTTGCCGTCCCCGTAATCAAAAAAGTTTTTGAAATATGCTATTTTTTTATAACCGGATTTCTTATAATATTTTCTTGTCGGAAGATACTGTTTTTTTGATGAAGTGTCCACATAAATTTGTGCCCCGCCGCTTTTTTTTATGTACTCTTCCATTTTTTTCATCAAATATTTGCCGAGTCCCCTGTTCCTGAAATCATTATGGATCACTATCCAGTAAAGATCGTAACTTATCACGGACAGCGGTATCAGCCCGAAACATGTGTATCCGATTACCCTGCCGTCGAGTTCAAGGAAATTGAACAAGTAGCCGCTCTCCAGCCCTTTTGCCAATCTTTCTTCTATAAGTTCAACGGCTATTTTAACTTCGTCTTCATGAAAAAAACCGGTAGATTCCGTGATGTTTTTAATGTCTTCGATATCGCTTTTTCTGACAGAATCCCTTACAACAAGTTTATTGAAATCTGTTTCCATGTTTACACTCCAATTTTTTTTGAGAATGAATGCCTGAAATAAAGCATTTCATCGATTATTAATTTTATCATCTCTGTGTATGAATAACCCTTAAGGTTTGCAGAAGTAAAAAAACCCGCATCCATGGAGAGGCATGGATTGGCGTTAATTTCAAGTAAAAAGGGCGTTCCGTCCTTATCAACGCGAAAATCATACCTGTGATAGCCGTTTATATTCATGCCGCTGGTGCAAATCGATGCTATATTATTTATTCTTTTGACCAAGGTCAAGTCTTTTCCTTTAAAATCAAAATTTCTCACCGTATGGGAATACTCGAATGATCCGCTTTCCCATTTTGCAGAATATCCGACAATTTTAACCTTGTCCGGCGGGTAATTCTCAAAAACTATTTCGGCAGCGGGCATGATTTGCCTGTTTAGCACGGCAATATTGAATTCCCTGCCGTCGATGAATTCCTCTGCAAAAAAATCCATGCCGGTCTTTTCTTTTTTCCGAATGAGAAGTTCTGTTATCTCTTCTTCCGAATCCGCCGTTATTACAGCGCTATCATCCAGTCCGGCAGATGAATTTTTATCCACCGCCTTTATGATATATTTTAATCCCGGCTTAAACCCCGAATCATCTTCAAGGCTGGCATAAGCAGGTATATTGATGCCGTGGTGCTTGAAAAAGGAGCCGAAAATTTTTTTAAAAAGTATTTTGTGGTTTGTAAAATGAATTGAGCTTGCCGGACATCCTGTGTAGATGATTCCAAGGTTTTCCAGGAACAACGGTGCAATGATTATGTTTTTTTCTTCTTCTACAAGGTTGAAGACAAAATCCGGGGTTAATGCCTCGAGGCTTACTTTTAATTCATCAAGATTTTCCGTAAATTTCAGCCTCTCTGCTTCATAGCCCAGTTCAGCCAGGGCCTTGTGTACGGATTCAACCTGGATTAGAGTGTCGGCAACCTCTTCCTTTAATTTGCCCGAATCATCGTCGGTTATTATGTCTGCCAGAATTACGGCCCTATTTTTCATTGCCGATCCTCTTTAGTGCAGAATCAATTATGCGGTTTATTAATTCTCCGTAGCTTATTCCCAGTTTACTGCACAATATAGGCAGGTCGGAATGCTCGGGATGAAGACCGGCGAGCGGATTGACCTCGATGAAATTCAGTTCGCCGGCAGAATCAAGCATAAAATCGATCCTCCCCCCGTCCCTGAATCCGAATATTTTCCATATTTTTAATGCCATCTCCCTGATTTTATTATTCAATTCATTGCCCGTGAGGAGTTTATATTCTACGAATTCTTCACAATTTTCCTTGTTCTGGTAGGAATATGCATGTTTTTCTGCATTGTCTTTTAGAATTACTTCGAGTGATCCCAGGTACTCCGAGCCGACTACTCCCGAAGTGAATTCCCTGCCCGGACAAAAAGTTTCTACAAGTACAGGCTGTTTGAACCTTTGAAGCAGATCGAGGCACGCCTTGTTAAGCTCTTCCATGTTTTGAACCTTTGATTTCGAGGTGACGCCCTTGCTTGTTCCTTCGGCAACGGGTTTAACAAAAAGCGGGAAATCAGGGTTCATTCCATCCAGATCCTTTGCTTCAGTGACCGTAAAAAAGTCGGGAGTTTTGATATTGTAATTTTTTGCAATTATTTTTGTGATGTCCTTTTTCAGGGAAACGCCAAGCGAAAGCGGATCAGAAAACGTGTACGGGATATCAAAGGCTTCAAGCAAAGCAGGTACCTGGGATTCCCTCGAGTAAAGACCGGAAAAGCCTTCGCAGATATTGAATACCAGATTCCACCTTTTGCCGGCGGCAAGCTGCCCCGTCAGTGCCTTTATATTGCCTATACGTTCGGTTTTATATCCGGAGTCATTAATGGCTTTTTCCAAAGCAGCGATGGTAGATTCCCTGTCAAACTCCGCTGTTTGCTCTTCGGAAAATCCTTCCTGTAAATAATCATCCTTTAAATCATATGTCAGACCGATAAGCATTTATTTTCCTCGTATAATTCCTTTGATAAATTTAAAAAAACCTCCCTTTTTTTAAATGTTGATTAAAAACAGGGAGGATTTTGGGGGTATAGTATAAAAGTTCTATACTATGTCATAATAATAAAAATTTTTGTTTTCATAATTCTTTAAAATAATATTGCCGTTTGAGTCCTTGCCCTGGTAATAATCCGGCAGCAAGGGTATCTTGCCTCCGCCCCCCGGTGCGTCAATGACATATTGAGGTATTGCGTATCCGGAAGTCCAGCCTCTCAGGGCCTCGATTATTTCCAATCCCCTGCTTACAGGTGTCCTGAAATGCGAAGAGCCGATAATCGGATCGCACTGGTACATGTAATAGGGCTTAACCCTTGCTGAAAGCAGTTTGTGAAACAAATTTTTCATCGTCACGGGATCATCATTTATATCTTTTAAAAGCACGGTTTGAGAGCCAAGAGGCATGCCCGCATCAGCCAGCATGCTGCATGCATTGTTAACTTCCGGGGTCAATTCATCCGGATGTGTAAAATGAATGCTTACGTACAGCGGGTGGTATTTTTTCAGAATCCTTGTCAATTTTCTGGTGATCCTCATTGGTAAAACAACCGGAGCCTTTGTGCCGAGCCTCAGCATTTCAACGTGAGGAATCGCCTTCAGTCTGGAAAGTATATACTCCAGGGACTCATCCGTCAGCGTTAAAGGATCCCCGCCGGAAATTATCACATCCCGTATTTGAGGTGTTTTTTGTATATAATCTATTGCCTTGTCCCAGTCTTCTTTTCTTTTTTTGTTGAATTCATTGTTCCCAACGATCCTCGATCTGGTGCAATATCTGCAGTTTGTAGAACAGAATGAAGTTGCCAAAAATAGCGCCCTGTCCGGGTACCTGTGCACAATGTTGTGAACAGGACTGTCGTTTTCTTCATGCAGAGGATCACATGACTCTCCCGGGGAACAAATCATTTCCTCTAAAGAAGGAATTACGGCTTTTTCCAGTTTTTTTGAATGAAAAACCACACCGGCATAATACGGAGTAATCCTGAAAGGCAGTTTTTTTTCGATTATTTCCATAGATGTGAATTTGTAACCGAATATTTTTTCAAGGTCATCATAAGATGTGATTGAATTCCTGATTTGCCATTGCCAGCTGTTCCATTCATGGACGCTCGCATTTGAAAAATACTTTTTTAAAATTGTCAGCGAGTTGCACTCGTCAGATTGAGTGTAATCATAATGATGCTGAAGGGGTTTACCGCCCGGGTCATCATCCTCAGAATCACCGCTTTTAACGGAAATATTCTCTCCGGATACCTCCTTGTTTCTTTTATTAATGGTCGCCGCATCACTTGCCTGCATTTTGATTTTTCCTCCCACTTTGTATGGTGTTTTGCTGCCTTTAAAAGGCTTATAAAATCTTTAAAGTATATTATAATTTATATATTGCAATTTGCAATAAGAATTTTTATTATTTTTAAATAATTTACAATGCCGGGTACTTGTTTAACCTAACGCTTGCGTTATGTTAAAAAATTATGAGCAGGGCTTTTATATAACAGCAAGGGCAAACAATGCCGCTGCCATAGTAAACAGGCAGAATAAAACAGATGCTGCCGAAGCAAGCAGGATCATTATCTTTACCGAGTCCGGGCGGGGTTTTATGTTGTAGCTTATGATATTCAAAACGCTTACCAGCAGCAATGCCGAGTCGTTCGAAAGAATTATTCTTAAGATAAGCTTGATCGAGATCACGAGGAAGTACTGGTAACCGCTTATGAAATATAAAAATAGCAGAAAAGCCTTGAAGATGTTTAATCCGATAAAAATGAGGTTGATCCTGGATAATATATGATTTATAATTAAAAAATTGAATTTTTTTATTGAATGCATTTGGAATTATTTGTATCCTTTGTCGAATAAAACAAGAAATGCCAATCCCGTTTTTATTTTAACATTAAAGATATTATCGGTAATCACATTACTCACACTGTAATCCAAAAACGACATATTTGCCCTGTTTTTAAAGTAATATTTGCATCCGGTCAGGCTGATTTTACCGGGATCGCTTAAAAAAAACAGTGAGAACCTGTGCCCCTTTTTTCCTGCAATTGTTTTTTCTTTTTGTACGGGGTAGATAGTCGAATTTCCTGTTATGATCGAAATGTCCGTGTTTTTTGAAGAATATTTGAAAAGGCTGAAAATATTGGCATAAGTATGGTCCAGATAACTGCCCGTTGATGCGAACAAATAAATGTTTTTCGGCTTTAATTCAAGTGCCCTCATTATTGCCAGCTCCGTATCTGTATGATCCTTGTTTTCCGGGAATACTTCTTTGGTTGTGTATTTATATTTGTCAAGTATGCTTTTGTCAACGCTGTCCATGTCCCCGATTATCAAATCGGGCCTGGCTTTTATCCTGTGAATCAGATTTAGTCCCGCGTCAACCCCTATTATATAGTTTTCCTTCCTGCAGAATGATTTCAGTTTTTTGATATTAAAATCATCCCCGCCGCAAACAATAACTACATCATTCATAATGATTCTCCGGAGAAATGCATTACTTCAATTTTTGTTCAATATAAGTGACTTTTACAGCAGTAAGAACAACTTTTACACTTATTTTTAGTTTAATATTAACTTATAAAAGAAAAAATGTTAAATGTTTTTCAACTAACTTGCAAGGGTAAAATATGGATCTTTTGTCGTACATAGGCAATACTCCTTTAATAGAATTAAAAAGGCTGAATCACAGGTATCCGCAGGTAAGAATACTCTGCAAATTTGAAGGTGCAAACCCCGGAGGTTCGGTTAAGGACAGGACCGCCCTTTATATGATAAAGGAAGCCGAAACCAGCGGGCTGCTGGATAAAAGCAAAATAATTATCGAGCCGACATCCGGCAATACGGGTATAGCCCTGGCAATGATCGGAGCAGGCAAGGGGTACAGGGTCAAGCTTTGCATCCCTATGTGTGTCAGTGTTGAACGCAGGCATATTCTTGAGGCATTCGGTGCCGAAATAGTTTTAACGCCCCCGGAAAAAGGAACGGACGGGGCTATAATCGAAGCGCGTCGTATTGTAAGGGAAAATCCGTCATTGTATTTTATGCCTGACCAGTTCACAAGCCAGGCCAACATTGCGGCGCATTATGAGACCACAGGGCCAGAGATTTATTCCCAGACAAACGGCGAAGTCGACATATTCATTGCCGGCATGGGAACCACGGGCACCTTGATGGGCGTTTCAAAATTTTTAAAAGAGAAGGACAAAAGTATACGAATTATCGGGGTAGAGCCCGTCATGGGGCATTCAATACCGGGGTTGAAGAACATGAAAGAGGCGATTGTCCCTGCAATATATGAGCCGGCAAGGCTGGATGACAAAATTATGATAGACGATGACACCGCATTCGATGTGGCAAGGAAGCTTGCATCTGTTGAAGGAATTTTTGCAGGCATGTCAAGCGGTGCAAGTGTCGCAGGTGCCCTGAAAATCGCTGATTCGATTGACCATGGCACAATTGTCGCTCTTTTGCCTGACAGGGGCGACAGGTATCTAAGCACGGCATTATTCAGGTCAACATGTTCCAAATGCCCTCCGTAAAAAATCAGGGAGAATTAAATTGAAAAAAATTATAAATCCGTATATCAATATAAAGGGTTACAATTGCTTCGGCTGTGCACCGGATAATCCTCACGGGCTCCGGATGGAATTTCATGAAGAAGGGGAGGAAACCATATCTGTCTGGAATCCGAGACATCATTTCCAGGGCTATGGCAATATACTTCATGGCGGCATTCAGGCATCATTGATGGATGAGCTTGGAAGCTGGGCCGTTTTCATAAAACTTTCGACTGCCGGGATAACAAAAAAATTAATGGTAAATTATATAAAACCGGTATATACAAATAACGGAGAGATAACATTAAGGGCCGTTGTAAAAGAAGTTAAGGATAATATTGCCAATATCTATATCAGGCTTTTTGATAAAAACGGTGTACTAAGATCAGACTGCAGTGTTGAATATTTTATGTTCCCCGAAGATATAGCCAAGAGAAGGCTGCATTATCCCGGTAAAAATGCTTTTTTTGATGAATTCTGAAAAAGCCTTTAAAATTCATTTATTATCATGAAAAATTATATATCTGCTTATTGATTATATCAATAATATGTTTAAATTTGATAATATTAATAGAAAAAAGATAAATATTCAAAATTTAAGGATAAATTGGCTTGAAATAGTTAAATTTGGATATTTGTTTAAAAACAATAAAAAAAAATTTACAAATTCGACCTGTTTTTTTACAAATTAGCCCTGATATTATATATGAATTTGACATTTTAAAATAATTACTATAGAATAATATTAGAATCTGTTTCATACAGAAATAAACGGATGGACCAATGTTATTCCCCTCCCCAAAGATGATGTTCCATCCGTTTTATTTTTATTAATAAATAATATAAGAAATTTTAGTTTTTAATTCTTCAATCAAATCTTTATATATTTTTTCTTCCTGTTTTTCCCTGAATTTTCTTTCGAGAAATTCTTTTGCCTTGATCTGTGCCGCCTTGCCTTCGATTTTCTGGGGAGGAATTTTTTCATCGATCCTGAAAATATACAAACCGTTATATGTCTTGAAAATTTTTAGTACAACACCGGGAATTGCTTTTTTTAATTCTTTTCCCACTTCATTGGGGAATCTCAGCTGGAACCTGTTGTCGTCAAATAAAACCCTTCCAATTTTACCTTTGGGAGTATTGTTTTTGCTGATCAAATCGGTGGAATACTGTTCAACCATTTCCCCAAAATCGGCGCCATGTCTCAATTTGTCAAGGCATTCTTCTGCCTCGGTATTCATTTTTTTTATTTCTTCCTCGTTTTTTAACATGCCTTTTCCATTGTAGAATGAAAAATAGATCATTGATAAATAGCAGCCTTCGCCTTCTTCGAATAAGGCAGGATTGTCCTTGATGAATTTTTGTACTTCATCATCCTTTGGAAAGTACGGTACGAATTTCTTTTTCAGATAGATCGATTTAAGGTATTTATTCATCCAGACCTGTCTTTTTAACTGGACCCTGAATGTCTGCAATGAAAGGTTATTGTAGTTGAGCAGTTTTATAACCTCTTCATCTGTTACCTTTTTTACATCTTTCCCCGTCCTGGCAGCATACTCTCCCTTAAGCTGTATGAATGCATCCTGAACTTCCTCGTCCGTAGGTTCGCTGACAAACATTTTGGCACCGGTATAAACAACCATTTTTTCAATTAATATCCGTTTGGCTTCATCGAATGGAATATTGTTTACCTTGGCGTATTTCTCAACATCTGATTTTAATATAATTTCATCGCCTATCTTGGCAACCCTGTTTGTAACTATGGTTTCAGCGATTAAACTTGCCGAGGTAAATATCAAAACGGCCAACAGGAATAATAATTTTTTCATTTTCATCTCCTTGCTTTGATTAAATCTGATTGACAGCGGATTAAAGCCTGTAATTTTTTTATACAGGCGGCAAATAATAATGAATACGGAGTTTCAGTTTGATTTTAAAATCAATAAAATTGGTAACAGGATATTTTTGTCCGCCATCAAATGGTATAAATATCATTTTTCCCCAAATTATGTTATACTTATTAATATATCTTTACATTTTTTTGTATTCAGTATAAAAGGAATTCGGTTTTATCAAGCCGTTATCAGGGGGTCAAGGAAATTGATTTTAAATTTGTACACAGAAGAATTTTTTAATGCCGCCCATTTGCTGTGCGGGTATGACGGTAAATGCTCACAAATGCACGGACATACATGGAAGATATGCGTCTGGATAAGGGGCGATGAATCCAGTGTTGATGACGTGGGCATCCTCTGGGACTTTAATAATCTCAAAAAAATTATCGACAGACTGGATCATAAATATTTGAATGAAGTTCTAAACAATAATCCTTCGGTTGAAAATTTGACCCTGTTTGTATATAAAGAGCTTAAAAACGGCAGCCCGGCGCTGGAATTCAAAATAAGGATATATGAAAGTATTATAAAAAGGGAGTCTTATTGTGAGGCGGGTGATTTTTAAATGCTGGATATAGTTGAAAAATTCCTTACCATAAGCGGTGAGGCCCCGATAGCAGGACTTCCCGTATATCTGGTGAGGTTTTCCCGCTGCAACCTTGCTTGCGGTTATTGCGACACCGATTACAGGGATGAGGTCAACTTCAGTCTTACGGTAAATCAGTTGATTGACGATATTTCCGGGCATATCAAAAATTATCCGGGGTTGAAGGTGCTTTTTACAGGAGGCGAGCCTCTCCTGGATGAACGCAGGAAAGAACTTTTTGATTTGTTTAAAAAATTTAAAAGAGTCGATTCTTATATAGAGACAAACGGGACAAAACCCGTGTTTAAAAAAATGAAAAACTGTCATTATGTTGTAGACTGGAAATCACCTTCGTCCGGCTATCCGGATTCTTTCCTGAAAAGTAATTTGAAAATGCTCGGCCCGGATGACTGTATCAAATTCGTGGTTAACAAATCTGATTTTCCGTGGCTAAAGGAAAGGGTTGAAGAAACGCTGAAAATCAACGGGGAAGTGCCCATGTTCGCTTCCTGCCAGCAGGATGTGCTTGATCCCCCGGAA
>JBJKSS010000204.1:0-3752 GCA_046703745.1 Spirochaetota bacterium | reverse complement strand
ATCCCGTCCGTTGAGAATGACCCGGCGCAAAAAAGGCTTGCATTCTGGATAAATGTCTACAATTTTCTCACCCTTGCGAAAATCTGCGAAAAGCCGGAAGTTGATTCCATAAAAAAGCTGGGCGGTTTGTTCAAGACGGCATGGCAGGTGCCGGCAGGGATAGTTGCCGGCAAAACATACACCCTTGATGAAATAGAACACGGCATCATACGAAAAGAATTCAACGACCCGCGTGTCCATTTCGCATTGAACTGCACTGCAATAAGCTGTCCGGATTTGAGGGACGAAGCATATAATGCCGGACGGCTCGACAGCCAGCTTGACGACCAGATGAAAAAATTCCTCACGAACAAAGGCAAGGGAATGCAGATCGATGACAGAGAAAAAGTCATAAGACTTTCCAAAATTTTCAACTGGTATGCTTCGGATTTCGGCAGCGATGTGAAGGCATGGCTGTATAATAAAAAAATCATAAATGAAAATGTCTACAAAAATTACAGGGTCGTCTTTCTCAATTATGACTGGCGGCTCAACAAACTTTAAACATTCAGGCAGATTTGATTTGGAAAAAGAAAAAGCAATCAGGGATTTCATTCTTGAAAACGGCTGGCTCAATAAAGTTGAAACAGTCAATTTTCTTGCGCAGGGCGAATACAACGAAAATTATACGGTTGTGTCGGACAGCAAAAAATATGTATTCAGGATAAATCATGGCAGCCAGCTGCGCATCGACAACCAGATAGAGTACGAGTATCTCGCATTGAAGGCTCTTGAAAATTCTGACGTGACACCTCACGCTTTTTTTTACAAACTCGATGCCCCGGGTTTTGACAGGGGCATACTCTTGATGGAGTTTCTCGAAGGCATTCCGCTGGACTATAAAAAAGATGCGCACCGGGCCGCCCTGGTTTTTGCCTTGGTGCATTCACAGCCTGTTACACCGAATTTCATCATTCAAAAAAATCCGTTTGCCGACATAGCGAAAGAAAGTTATTATATGCTGAAAAGGTATAATTATGAAGATTACTCGGTTGTAAGAAAAATGCTCCTTGATTATCATGAAAAGATGGCGGCTTTTTCCCAAAATGCCGATAAATATTTTGCAGAAGAAAGCGTATGTATAGTGAACACAGAGGTTAATTCGCATAACTTCATTATAAACGACGGCAGGCAATATCTCGTCGATTGGGAAAAATCCGTTGTTTCGTACAGGTACCAGGATCTCGCGCATTTCCTTGTGCCGACAACGACACTGTGGAAGAGTGATTACGTTTATTCAAAAGAAGAGAAAAAAAACTTTATTGAAAAATACAACGGTGCACTTGGCGAAAGGTTCGGCACCGATGAGCTTCTGGAAAAAACTTTGGCTGTGGAGCGGGTCATCCTCCTTCGTGCATTGAGCTGGTGCTACATGGCATATTACGAATACACGCATCAGGACAGGAGTCTTAGGAATAACGACACATTTAAAAAAATCAAACAATACCTGGACGGTGCGGAATGTTTTTTAAGGTAGAAGATGCGGCCAAATTTTACGGCAGAAAAAAAGTACTTCATGAAATAAATTTCAGCGTCGAAAAAGGGGAGCTGGTTTCGATTATCGGGCCGTCAGGTGCAGGTAAAACAACTTTACTCAAATTAATAGCAGGTCTCGAGCCCCTTGATGCGGGAAGGATCATTTTTGAAAGCGAGGACAGAAAGACCAATCCTGTGATCCTTGTGTTCCAGGATTATGTTCTTTTTCCATTCATGAATGTTTTTGAAAACATAGCATTCGGACTTAGAACCCGGAAGGAAGACAGTAAGGCCATTAAAGAAAAAGTTACAAGGATGCTTTCCTACTTCCACCTGACGGACAAGGCTCATTCATATCCAAACCGGATTTCCGCAGGGCAGAAGCAGAGGGCAGCTATAGCAAGGGCGCTTGTCGTAAACCCTGCCGTTTTACTCCTTGACGAGCCTTTTGCAAATCTTGACAGGAACCTCAAGCTTGAAACCGCGGAGTTCTTGAGAAGCACGCAAAAGGAATTCAACATAACGACAATTGCCGTTACGCACGACCTGCAGGAGGCGTTCCTCATATCCGACAGGCTGGGTGTTATGCTGGAAGGCAGGCTCTGCCAGTACGGCGATGCGGGTGAAATTTATCATGATCCTGCAAGTCTTGAAATAGCGAAATTCCTCGGTCATGTGAATATTATACCTGCGGATCATTTTAAATATTTTGAGAGCCCCGGATTGAACCTGCCGGCGAGAGAGACTGTTTATGCAAGGGCTGAGTCCTTCGAGCTTGTCAGGGATGACAGCGGGTTATGCGAAGTTACTGCCATTGCCTTTGCCGGCAACTACATCATATATACTGTAAAGGCCGGCAGCCTTGAATTGAAAATTTACGGCATTAATAATTCCATTAAAACCGGCGACAGGGTAGGCATAAAATTGTTAAGATTTTTCTAAAAATAAAAAATGAGTATCCATGAGTCGTTGACTCAAACTCATGCAACTTAAAAAGTCTGGAAACAAGGGGTTCACCTCGCTGTGCTCGGCACAGGTCAACCCCTTGTTTCCAAAAAGTTTCCGGGGGGTATCTATGAAAAAATTAATGTTACTGTTATCCATCATGCTCTTATTCTCATGCAGCGTAAAAAAGGAAGAGAATCTTTTGAACAGGGATTATAAATATATCGAGTCGAAGGCAAGGGGGACAAAGGTAACCTTTGCCATGTGGGGAGGCTCGGAGAGTACCAACAACTGGGTCGACCGCTATGTTGCTGTGGAGCTTAAAAAAAGATACGACATCACTCTGGTGAGAATACCGATGGACGCACGGGTATTCGTAAACAAACTTTTGACCGAGAAACAGGCAGGAAAAAAAAGGGGTACTCTGGACATTCTGTGGATAAACGGCGAGAATTTCAGGAACGCAAAGGAGAACGGGCTGTTATACGGACCATATACAGACAAGCTCCCCAATTTTCAGAAATATATAGACAAGGACAGTGTGGCGTATGATTTCGGCTATCCGGTCGAGGGTTACGAAACTCCATATGGCAGGGCGCAGTTTGTATTCGTCTATGACTCGGCTGTGATAAAAAATCCGCCCGATACTTATGCGGTTCTTGCAGAATGGGTGAAGGAAAACCCCGGGAAATTCACATATCCACAGCCGCCCGATTTCACTGGGTCCGCATTCATAAGGCAGGTTTTTTATGCAACAACCGGAGGTTATGCGCAATACATGAAAGGCTTCGATGAAAAGCTTTTCGAAAAGAATTCGGCAAAGACATGGGCGTATCTTAATAAAATCAAGCCATACCTGTGGAACAGGGGCGAGTCGTATCCGAAGGATCTTGCATCGCTTGACAACCTTTTTATAAACGGCGAGGTTTATCTCAACATGAACTACATCCAGTCCGATGCGGAAAACAGGATTTTGCAGGGAAAATACAGGGATACGGTAAGAACCTATGTTATGAAAGACGGCTCGATTTATAACACCCATTTTACGGCAATTCCCTTCAATGTGCCTAACAAGGCAGGGGCCATGGTTACGGCCAATTTCCTCATGTCGCCTGACGCCCAGTATTCGAAGAATGATCCTAAAAACTGGGGCGATTTCACCGTGCTTGATCTGGACAAACTTCCAGATGAATATAAAAAGAAATTCAGGTCTCTCGAGCTTGGCAAGGCGACGCTGAGTTTCGATGAGCTCGCAAAATACAAGGTTCCCGAAATCCCTTCGGTATACGTCC
>JBJKSS010000203.1:0-4135 GCA_046703745.1 Spirochaetota bacterium | reverse complement strand
ATTCTTTCCGTAGTTTTCCAGGTTGTGTCATTCAAATTGACCCGCAAAAGGGTGTTTTTGATGGCACCTCTGCATCATCATTTTGAACTGAAGGGCTGGAATGAATCAAAGATCATTGCGAGATTCTGGATAATAGGCGCGATACTCGCTGTTATTGCGCTTGGTTCGTTGAAGTTAAGGTGATTATGAAAGAAATAAAAGATACGACAAGACCGACTATCGAGATTACACTTATTGCATGCGTTATTCTATTAATAGGAATAGGCTTCGGGTTTTTATACAGTGCAAGCTCGCCCGCCGGAGAAAGATATTTCAATAATTCGTATTATTTTATAGTCAAGCAGGCAATATATCTCTGTTTCGGCATTCTTTTTTTTATTGCCGGTGTTTTCTTTGATCATGAATTTTATAATAAATACATTAAATATATAGTTATTGCAGTGGTGCTGCTTCTTGCCGTTACACTTATTCCCGGCGTGGGCAAGGAAGTCGGCGGTGCAAGGCGGTGGATTTCAATAGCCGGCTTTCAGTTTCAACCGTCGGAGATTGCAAAAATCGCTCTTATATTTTATTTAAGCTCTGTTCTGGCCGGCAAGGAGGACCTGATCCAGGACTTTTATAAAGGCGTATTGCCTCCGCTGTTGTTGACTGGATTTCTGACGTTCCTGATCTTTATCGAGAAATCATTCTCAACGACCTTTTTGATATTTTTTATCGTGGTGCTCCTGTTTTTTCTTGCAGGCATAAGGCTCGTGACATTTGTCATGCTGCTTGCAACCGGGGCTGCATCGAGTGTCATCATGATATTTTTTGCGCCTTACAGGGTATCGAGATTTTTTGCCTTTTTGAATCCCTGGGACGACCCGCTCGGATCGGGATGGCACTATATTCAGTCGATGAAGTGTTTCACACTGGGCAGGCTGTTTGGCAGGGGCATAGGCGAGTCTATCCAGAAAACCTTTGCGCTCCCCGAGGCCCATAATGATTATATATATGCGATTATAGGCGAAGAAGGCGGCGCAATTGTTGCCGTTATTATAATAATTTTATATACGATTTTTGCATTCATTGGTTTCAATATAGCAAAAAGAGCGGATAACAAGTATTCCTATCTTCTTGCCTGCGGTATAACGAGCCTTATTTATATACAGGCAATGATGAATATAGGTGTAGTCGTGGGGGTTTTACCATCGACCGGCGTCACCCTGCCATTTGTCAGTTCGGGGGGGACATCGCTTATCATGTTTTTGTTTGCTGTCGGGGTGCTTTTAAATATTTCGAGAACGAGCAGGAAGAATGAGGGCAGGTACCTGTAAGGGGTTGATGAAATGGCAAAATCGGGTAACATTGGGAAATTTATCATTTTGATGATTCTTTTCATTATTGTAACGGGGGGATTTTTCATGTTTGCTTTTGGCGGGAAAATTTTCACCCTGCGGCATGTTGAGATAAATGTCAGCCTGGATGAAAATGCATTGATGAAATACCTGGGGCTCGATGCTTCGAGGAGTATTTTCAGTTACGACGACAGGGCGCTTGAGAATAAACTTTTGAAACTTGATTTTATAGAAAGAGCCAGCGTGTCGAAGAGGTTACCCGGCACTATAAAGATCGATCTTGCCGAGAGAAAACCGGTGGCCCTTGTTAATACCGCCGACGGAGAGGTTTGTTTTATAGACGCTGGCGGAGTGATTTTCAGGGACGGCAATTTAAACAGGGAGGATCTTGTGTTTGTCACATTCGGCAGGCATGAACAGCTTAAACCGGGGATGATTCTCAACGAAAGGTACCGGAAAATATGCGGTGTCCTTAGTGGGCTTAAAATCGGAGATCCTTCACTTTATGACGCGGTATCACAGATCGATGTTGCGATAAATGGAGATGAAACTGATTATTTTGTAAGATATGATACAAAACAGCAAACATTATGTTTAAAAAATCAAATTAATGTCGATTCTATAAGAAAGGGATTGGTCTCTATATTGTATTTGAATGAGAATGAAAAAGATACGTTGATATATACGAATAACGGAATAGCCGTGGATTAACACCGGGGTTTTTCTGAATGGAAGAAGGAGATGACAAGTTGAAACAGCGAATGAGTGATTTGATCGCCGGTCTCGATATCGGCTCCAGTAAAATAGTGGTTTCAATTGCCGAAATTGATGAATCCGGAAGTTTTACCATACTCGGCACGGGCGTTGCAGAGCCAAAGGGAGCCATAAGGGGCGGCATCATTATCAATATAGAAAGCGTTGCAGGAGCGATCAGCCAGGCTGTAGAGGATGCGGAGATCCAGGCCGGAAGGGAAATCAATGGCGTGATACTGGGTTTTTCCGGCTGCAACATCGAAACAAATAATTCAAAAGGGATGGTTGCCATTTCAGGGCCCGACAAGGAGATAAATGAAAAGGATGTGATGAGGGTCATAGATACTGCCAAAGCCATATCCATTCCAATGGACAGGCAGATATTGCATATAATCCCCCAGGGATTCATAGTTGACGGGCAGAGGAACGTGAAATATCCGATCGGTATGGTCGGTACGAGGCTCGAATGTTCTATACATATTTTAACGGTTCCTGCTGCGGCCCTGCAGAATGCTGTGAAATGCCTCGACAGATGCGGAATTGAAATTTATGATGTGGTTCTGCAAAATCTCGCTTCGTCAAGAGCCGTTCTGGAAGATGATGAAAGGGAAATGGGGAGCCTTTTGATAGACATGGGCGCCGAAACCTCAAAAGTCAGCGTTTACTACCAGGGTTCACCTTATTATAATTTCGTCTATCCGCTCGGAGGTTATCTAATTACAAATGACATAGCCGCGGGTCTGAAGGTGCCCCTTGCAACTGCGGAAAACATAAAACTTGTTTCCGGTGTCACACATTTTGATTATGTAAGCAAGGATGAAAACATCCAGATACCTTCGGTCGGGGGGCGAAAACCCAGGATACTTCCGCGGGAAAGCCTTGTGCATATAATAAGGCCCAGGGTTGAGGAGATGTTTAATTTTATACGACACGATATAGCGAAGCAGGGATATATGGATAAAATAGGCGGAGGCATTGTGCTGACCGGGGGCAGTTCGATGCTGCCCGGCATTGTCGAGGTCTGCCAGGAAATATTCGACATACAGGCAAGGGTAGGCTCGCCGAAAAAGCACGGGGGCCTGAGTGAAAGGATCGATACTCCGGCCAATTCTGTCATAAACGGGCTCTTGAAATGGGGGCTCGACAGGATCAACAGGGAGTCGGAGTTTATAAGAAAAAATTACAGGGATGACAATAACAAAAGTTTTGTCAAAACAATAAAAAAACTTTTTAATGAATTGTTTTGAATGATATTTTTTGTATGGCAGAAGCGGTTTGACCCGCTTCTATCATGAATTTTTTGGGGGGGAGAATATGAATATCGATTTTTATGACGGGAACACCTGTTATACCAGGATAACGGTTGTCGGAGTCGGCGGCGGCGGGTGCAATTCTGTAAACAGGATGATAGACGCCGGGATCAAGGGTGTCGAGTTTATCGCTGTGAATACCGACAAGCAGGCACTGCGTACATGCAAGGCTACAAAAAAAATAGTGATCGGCGAAAAACTGACCGGCGGCAGGGGAGCCGGCGCTGTGCCTGAAATAGGTGAAAAGGCCGCACTTGAGTCGGAAGAAATCATCCGTGAAATTTTCAAGAAATCTAACATGGTTTTCATTACCGCAGGCATGGGCGGGGGTACGGGCACAGGCGCGGCTCCGGTGATAGCAAGGATCGCCAAAAAAAGCGGATGCCTCACGATCGGCGTTGTAACGACTCCTTTTGAATTTGAAAAAAGGGTGAAGCAAAAACTTGCAGACGAAGGCATCGCAAAATTAAAGGAAAGTGTCGATACTCTCATTGTGATTTCAAACCAGGCACTTTTGAAGGACAACGGTAATATTCCGATTATAGAGGCGTGGAGAAGGGCCGATGATGTTTTGAGGCAGGGTGTCCAGGGGATTTCCGATCTTATAATTAATCCCGGTGAAATCAATATAGATTTTGCAGATATACAGACAATCATGAAGGATAAGGGGCAGGCCCTCATGGGCGTGGGTGTTTCCAGCGGGGACAATGCCGCAAGGGAAGCCGTGCTTCTTGC
>JBJKSS010000202.1:0-5184 GCA_046703745.1 Spirochaetota bacterium | reverse complement strand
GCTTTATGCAATAAATCCAAATGGAACTCTAAAGTGGTCACTTGCTACCGGGAATAAAATATATTCTTCACCGGCGATAGGAAGCGATGGCACTATTTATGTCGGCTGTGACAAGCTTTATGCAATAAATCCAAATGGAACTTTAAAGTGGGCACTTGGGATTGGGAATATAAATTCTTCGCCGGCTATAGGAAGCGATGGCACTATTTATGTCGGCGGTCATGGATTGTATGCGGTAAATCCGGATGGCACATTGAAATGGTCATATGATACAGGCTTTAGCTCATCACCTGTGATTGGAAAAGACGGCTCCATTTATGTAGGAAGTTATAAACTCTTTGCCATAAATCCCGATGGGACATTAAAATGGTCATTTGGTACCGGAGATGAGTTTTCCTCAGCACCGGCAATAGGGAATGATGGCACGATTTATGCGGGAAGCTGGAATTTTAAATTTTATGCAATAAATTCCGACGGGACTTTAAAAACCTATTATTTGACAGATTTTTGCATCAATTCATCACCGGCAATAGGAGACGATGGTACGGTTTATTTTGGCTCGGAGGATTTAAAGTTTTATGCGATATCGACAAATTGCGGGGGACTTGCAAATTCACCCTGGCCGAAGTTTCACAAGAATAATCAGAATACCGGGAGGTATTGAAATATAAAAAATTGAGAATTGAGATGCACTGTTGATAAAATTTCAAATTTTAGAAGGAATGAATTATGAATAGAAATCAAAATATGGCTTTATTAATTGCTGCTTTATTTTTATTAATCGGATGTTTAAATACTGCTGATTATTATTGGGGTAAAGATGATAATAATGGTACAACAGGCAACGGCTCAAGTTCAAGCTTCAGTTCAAGTTCTGCTAATAATGATTGGTACAAAATAACTTCATCAAGCGATGGTACCAAACTTGCCGTTTGCGAATATAGCGGGTATATTTATACTTCATCCGACAGCGGCGCAACATGGACTCAACAGACTAACTCGGGCAATAGAAACTGGAGTAGCATAACTTCATCAGACGATGGCTCAAAATTAGCCGCTTGTGCCGATTATATTTATGCTTCAACCGACAGCGGCGCAACATGGACTCAACAGACTACCTCGGGCAATAGAAACTGGAGTAGCATAACTTCATCAGGTGATGGAACTAAGCTAGCCGCTTGTACTGATCATGGCTATATTTATACATCAACTGACAGCGGAGTAACATGGACTCAACAGACTGACTCAGGCAGTACCAATTGGAATTGTATAGCTTCATCAGGTGATGGCTCAAAACTAGCCGCTTGTGCTGGTTCATTTGATAATGCCGGTTGTATTTATACATCAACTGACAGCGGTGCAACATGGACCAAACAAACCGGTTCAGGTATAAGATTTTGGACTTGTATAACTTCATCAAGAGACGGATCAAAACTTGCTGCATGTGATTATTGCGGCTATATTTATACTTCATCAGACAGCGGAGCAACATGGACTCAACAAACCGATTCAAGTAACAGCTGGAGCTGTATAATTTCATCAGGTGATGGAATCAAGCTAGCCGCTTGTAACTATCGTGGTTATTATCGCATCTCAACAGACGGCGGAGTAACATGGAGTCCGTATGATGTTGATCATAAATTATGATTTTATATTTCTGAAGGAGTGTGATATGATTAATAAATTATTTTGTCTTTGCGCTGTTTGCATTCTACTGATAATCGCAGGTTGTTCTGTCCCGGGTGCGGACAAATACCCGAAGCTATACGTTTATCCTGAAAAAAATGATTTTGGCAACGTTAAAGTAGGTGACAGTTCAATGATCAGGATAAATTTAAGCACCGAGGAATATAACGGTACTGCCAACAGTGAAGCAGGCGCTAATTTACAATCAATAACTATAGACTCTATTAAATTGGATGATCCGGCAAATTTTTCCCTGATTACCAAATACACTGATAAATCCATGTATTGGGGGAACGAATCAAAATTTTATGTGACTTTCCATCCGCAGGCAGTTGCTGCTTTTAGTGTTAAAATAACCATAAAATACACGGCTGTCAATAAAAGAAGAATAACCCTCTATCTCAAAGGCACGGGAATAAATTGAATTTAAGGAGAATGATTCTTTGAAAAAAATATTAATTTTAACAGTTATTTTTACAGCCGGAATGATATGCGGGAATGAAATTCGGCAAAATTCCTCAAAGATACTTATTTATTTAAACAAAGATCCGCTTTAAGTGTGCCGGGAATCAA
This sequence comes from Spirochaetota bacterium, assembly GCA_046703745.1. GTDB lineage: Bacteria > Spirochaetota > GWE2-31-10 > GWE2-31-10 > JAFGQB01 > CAZHHK01. The sequence goes on along the minus strand of JBJKSS010000202.1, from coordinate 2,925 downwards.
TTTGAATTTATATATTATCAGTTGGTTGTTGGTCAATGAGTAATAATACGTATCGTCATACTCTTTCCAGTTTTTGAATTTCAACTTGATGGTACTTGCAATGCTGTCTGTCTTTTCTACTGTAAAATCATCATTATATGAGGTCCCGTCGGAATATGTAAATTGGAAATTCCCCGTGTCGTCCTGATAGAATGAAAAATCCAAATCCAGGCTAAGGTGAAGCACTTCTCCATTCATGATGGCTGTCTTGTGAAGGGTACCCGTCCAAGTGCCCAGCATACTGAGCTCTGTCCCTGCGGGTGTGCAGTTAAAAAAAAGCAATAACAATGAACCTGTTATTATTGACAAAATTATAATTTTTTTTATTTTTTGCTCCAGTTGCAAACGATAAAATATATCGTTTGAAATTCTTGTTGATCTTATTAAAAATTATAAAGTTTGTAAATATTTTTATTCAAAATATCTTGACGAACGATCGTTCGTTTGGTAATTTTGACCTCAATATTTAACGACAATTGTCGGGCTACATTAAACAGTTTGAATTGTGAAAAAAACAAAATTGTAATAATTTGATTCACCTCACCCAATACTCTGAACAATCCGATTTTCTTGCCATGAATCCGTAATCAATGAGATATCTCCTGATCGTCACGTAATCTGAATCCGTTTTTTTCAGCACTTCGTTGACTTCCTTTTCTGTATATTTTTTGTCACGAACGAAGTTTTTTATTATTTCTCTCAACACCACAAGCTTTTCCTTCTGTTTCTTGGGAAATCTCTTGAGTTTGATGCCGTCAGATTCGAAATATTTTCGTACAAAAGCTTCCTTTTCTTCTTCCGTGACAATTATCCTGTCGTCATTGACCGGCAAATCCTTGTGAAAATTTATGAATTTCGAATTATCCGCATTTCTTTCATTAATAATATCCATCAATGCAATAAAAATCTTTGCCTCCTTGTATTTTTCCCGCAGAGAATATTTATGGCTGCGTATCGTCGAACCGGATTTGCTGCCTAATCGTAAGGCGATTTCGTTATCAGGAAGATTGCCGTACATTCCATCTGCAACATTTTTCTGTACATCGGATAATCCGTTGTGCCTTTTTTCCATGTTTAGAAGGAATTGAAAAGGCGACGAATGCTTTTCCATAATATGGTTTTTCATTGCGAATTCGGCATCGAAAAAACCGTCATTTGACTCAAAAATTTTTCCTTTTTTAAATTCCCTTCCGCACATTATGCAGACATATTCTTCCCTTTTTTGGTCGAATATATAGCCGTTTTTTAATTCTTCTATTGAAGAATTCCATAATAATTCCTCGTAATTCATAATAAACCTCATTTTTGTCTATGTATTTGTAGACAAATATAAAATTTGTTTATAAATATTGTCAAGTTAAATTTTAAAAAAATAATCTTGACGAACGATCGTTCGTTTGGTAAAATAACCTCAAAATTTACCGACAATTGTTCGAGTTACATTAAACAGTTTGAAATCAGGAGAAAAAATTGCCTGAAGAAGAAAATACAAGAGACAAAATATTCAATGCTGCGGTAGACCTTTTTACCAGAAAAGGGTTCTACGAAACTTCCGTTCGTGAAATAGCCTCTGCTTCCGGAATAAGGGTAAGTTCGCTCTATAACCATTTTAAAAGCAAGGAGTCCATCCTGGAAAGCATCCTCGAATATTACAGGGCACAGACGGGGAATGTAAGAATTTCCGATGAAAGACTGGATGAAATTACAGGCAACGAAAATCCCGTGGAAATACTTGTCAAAAGTTTTCACAGCCTGACCGAATCTTTTTCTCCGGTAAAGATGAGCAAGATACTTCATATCATTGTGATTGAAAAGTACCGCAACCCCCTGGTCCGCAAATTTTATATTGATTATTCGGCTGAAGGGAAAAACACGATTATGAAATTATTCAAAAAAATGATCAAGGCCGGTCTCTTGAAGGATCATGATGCAGGATTATTGAGGGATATGTATGTTTCTTTTGTGAATAATTTTTATTATGACTTATATCTGTTAAAGGCGGAAAACAGGGATACATCAGGGTTTGAAAAAAATTTTGAAAAACTGCTCTACCTGTTTTTTGAACTTTTAAGCATAAAAAAGGAGATGTGATGTTCAAGAAATTAAAAAGGGTCGTATATCATGTGAATGACCTCGGCAGGGCAAGGGATTGGTACATGGATATACTCGGCACAAAACCGGTTTTTGATTCGCCGTTTGCATCGGCTTTTCAAATCGGCGAAAGCGTTTTGTCCCTGTCGCCGGGGGCAAATTCAAAACAGGAAGACAGGGTTGTCGTCTTCTGGGAAGTCGAAGATATCGACGAAGCATTCCACAGCCTGCTCCAAAAAGGTGCAGAGGTTCACGCCGAGATCAGGACATTCGGAGGAGAAAGCTTCGCTGTTTTGAAGGATCCTTTCGGCTGCATGATAGGGATAACAGGAAAAATCATCGACCATTCCGGGCGTTCCGTTGAAAACAAGCCTTCGGAAACGGCAATGGGCGTGGCTTATGCACGCGCCCTTGCAGCAATCGAAGAAAGGGAGGAGATCAGGGGCAGGGATAACCTCGCAAAAATATTCCTTGATGACAACAGGAAGAGGGCGCTTGATGATCCGGCTGTCCGTGAATGGGTCAGGAACAACCATCTTCCTCCCGGGCTTTATGAATATCTCCTTGCGAGAACCGCGTTTTTCGATGATATTTTCAAAAAGTCATTGGCGGATAATATTCCGCAGATTGTTTTCCTCGGGGCAGGTTATGACTCCAGGGCGTACAGGTTCAAGAGTCTCATCAAAGATACAAAAATTTTTGAGGTAGACATAGAGCCGACACAGGAAACAAAAACGGAAATCTTGAGCAATGTGAAAATTGAGGTGTCTGAAAACATTACCTTCGTTACAATCA
>JBJKSS010000201.1:0-10431 GCA_046703745.1 Spirochaetota bacterium | reverse complement strand
CCATGTCACTGGTGGGGGAGGCCTGGCCCTTGGTGAGTCCGTAGACCTGGTTGTTGTGCACGAAGCACGCCACGGAGATGTTGCGGCGGATCGCATGCAGGAAGTGATTGCCGCCCTCGCCGTACATGTCACCGTCGCCGCTTTCAACGATGACAGTGAGCTCCGGGTTGGAAGCCTTTATCGCAGTGGCAGCAGGAAGCGCCCTGCCATGCAGCCCGTTGAAAAAATGCGAGTTGATATAATGGGGAGCCTTGGCCGCCTGTCCTATGCCTGACACAACGACCAGTTTTTTTTCATCAATATCCAGTTCCTGCAGGGCCTCCTTGACCGTATCCAGTATCGGGTAATTGCCGCATCCAGGGCACCATGCCACGTCAACGCTTTTTTCAACATCAAATTTGTTTGCTGCCATATTCATTCTCCGATTATTTTTTTTAATTTTCCCGCGAGTTCTTCCACATAAAACTGCAGGCCGTTGTATTTAAGTATTTTATGTTCTATCTCAATGCCGGTCGTCTGCCTGATCAGTTTTGCAAACTGGCCCGTTGCATTGTTTTCTACGATCACGGTTTTTTTTGCAGCCGCAAGATACCTGACGATCGAGGGATCAAGCGGATTAACCTGCGTGAAATGCAGATGTGCGGTCCCGGCGTCACCGGTTAAACCGATTGCCTCGCTTATTACATTGCGGGTCGAGCCCCAGCCGATTACGAGCGTTTCATAATTCTTCCCGCCGTAGAATGCAGGTGCGATGATTTCTTTTTCGATGAGGCTCGCTTTTTCCAAACGCTTGTCCATCATTTTTATCCTTAAGTCAAGGTCCTCGGTGATCCGCCCGTCCTCGTCGTGTTCGTCGCTGTCGACCCTGACGAATCCGTCACCGAACCCCGGTATTCCCCTGGGAGAAATACCGTCGGATGTCAGCCTGTATCTTTTGTATGAAGCGTCCGTTTTTATAAAATGTGTTTCAATTTTGTATTCATTGTTTGCCGGCATGAAGTTATAGTAGGAGTCCACTGTGTACTGGTCGGCAAGAATTATGACCGGTACCTGGAATTTATCCGCCATGTCGAATGCACGTGCGGTCGTCTCCATGGCGGTTTCGAGGTCTGTTATCGACAGAATGATCCGTGGGAATTCCCCGTGCCCCGAATAAAGCGCCACTTCCAGGTCGCCCTGTTCTGTTCTTGTGGGGAGTCCTGTGGCGGGTCCCGGCCTCTGCGCTATCATGATCACTGCCGGGGTTTCCGTTATTCCTGCAAGGCTCAAGCCTTCGCCCATCAGTGCAAATCCTCCGCCAGATGTCGTTGCCATGGCCCGTGCCCCGGCGTACCAGGCTCCGAGGCACATGTTGACCGCCGATATTTCATCTTCGGCCTGTTCGACGACGATCTCCATTTCCTTCGAATGCTCCGATAAAAATGTAAGCACACCGGTCGACGGCGACATGGGATATGATGAAATGAAATTGCACCCGCCGAACAGGGCGCCGAATCCTATTGCATCGGTGCCGTCAAGGAAATATTCTTCCCTGATACCGGGGTCAGTTTTGATTTCAATCTTAACCGTGCCTTTGCTGTAAAGGTCGCTGCCGAGCTCGTATCCCCTGTCAGCGGCACTGAAATTGCTATTAACGACTTCTTCGCCCTTGTCCCGGAATCTGGACTTCAGGTAATTTTTTAAAATATCCGGTTCCATGCCGAATAATGAGAAGATAACGCCGCACGCAACGACGTTCGCATAAATGGCATTGCCGATTTCCCTTGCGGTGCGCATAAGGGGCATGTCGATTATTTCACGATCGGTTTTTAATATCTCGCCGTCGCCGATTATTATTGTGTCCCGTGTGATTCTGTCAGAAAGATGACCGATCGCCTTCTCGTCAAGGGGGATCAGTATATCGACCCTTTCAACCATGGCCCTTACTTTTTTTCCGGATACCCTGATCGATGTCGAGTTGCTTCCGCCCCTGATCCTCGACATGTATTCCTTGGTGGCAAAGATATTAAAACCGGCTTCTTTAAGGACATTCACAAGGATCAGCTCAATGGTTTTTATTCCCTGCCCGGCTTCTCCGCAAAGGACAATGGAAACCTCACCGTTGAAGATGTTTTCTTTCTTCATTCCAAACGCTCCTGAAAAATAATATTTTGATTTGCCGCACCGCAAATGGACAACGACGAATAGCCGCCTGCCCGGTGAAAGCTTTCACGGCGGAAAAACATTTAAAAATAAAAAAAACTGTCGATTTTTATTTCACATAATAAATCCTGTAGATCGCTCCGGCCCTGTCGTCCGATACGAACAATGAGCCGTCATGAGCCACTTCAACATCAACCGGTCTTCCCCATGCCTTGCCGTTTTCGCCGAGCCATCCCTCTGCGAATACCTCATAGCTCAAGGCTCTGTCCCCCTTGTGCCTGACAAGGGTAACCCTGTAGCCGATCGGCACCGACCTGTTCCATGAGCCGTGTTCTGCAATGAATATCTGATCATTGTATTCGGCAGGGAACATGCTGCCTGTATAAAACCTCATTCCAAGGGCGGCGACGTGGGGACCGAGCTCCATGGCGGGGGGCGTGAATTTTATCCGGCCCATTTTGTTCCCGAAATCCGGGTCCAAAATATCCTTGCCATGGATGAACGGGAAACCGAAATTCATTCCCTTTTCAGGTGCGTAATTCAATTCATCCGGAGGCATGTTGTCGCCCATATAATCGCGGCCGTTGTCCGTGAACCACAGTTTGCCTGTAAGCGGGTCCCAGTCAAAGCCGACCGTATTCCTAACCCCGGAAGCAAAAATTTCCAGGTCCGAGCCGTCGGGATTCATCCGCATGATGGTTGCATAGCGTTTGTCGCTTTTCAGGCAAACATTGCAGGGGGCACCTACAGGGACATAGAGTTTGTTGTCGGGCCCGAATTTTATAAACTTCCAGCCGTGATGCGTATCCGTGGGAAAACTGTCGTTGACTATCACGGGATTTATCTTACGGCCGAGGTTTTTCTCGATGGCCGGGAATTTCAATATTTTACTCGTGTCTGAAACATAAAGGTCGCCTTTATAATATGCAACTCCTACGGGCATTTCAAGGTCATCCGCTATTATGTATGTTTTGTCAGCTTTGTAGTCATTGTTTTCATCCCTGATTGCATAAACTCTTCCGGAAAACGAGCCTACATACAGTGTGTTTTCCGGGCTAAGCGCCATGCTTCTTGCGGCTCCGATATTATCCGCATAGACTGCAATTTTAAAGCCGGGCGGCATTTTGATTTTATCAAGGCTGATATTCGACGGGTAAATACAATATGCCTGCATTGCCAGCGTCAACAGGACAAACATTTTTATTTTTTTCATAAATAACTTCTTAAATATTTTTTTCCTTTCAGCTCAAAGCGGCCAAACGGGATGCTTTCAGGTATAAATAACAGGTTATAAAACCCTTTATTCGAATGACACCGTGTAATCTTTTCTTGCATAAGAAGAGGCCCATAGAGGAATGCCTACGGTGAGCGAAATCCCGACCGATCCGAGGGCGCCCAGGAACAGGCCGCCCGGTACGGCCCTTGGGATGTATGGATAGTTTACAGAATAAAACAGGGTTATGAGGCTCGCAACGTTCAACAGGCCGGCCAGTCCGAATCCGGCTATAAAAATGCTCACACCTGCAGCATTCAGCCTCCTCTGGCGATCTATATATTTGTTTATTTCATTCTTGAACTCTTTTGATTCCATTTTATCGAATTGCGATTTAACTGCATCGGTATATTTCATGGAAAGGGTGTAATTAAGCGTGTAAAAAAAGTATTCATCGGGCTGGTAAAAATTGTTGTTGTAATATATGTTGTTGTTTGAAAAATCAAGTTTCAAAAGGTCTCCCTCAAAATCGTATGATTTGAGATTGTCGAAATCAGGATAGTTGTCCGGCACTCCGGATTTAGCGAGAAATTTTACAAGTGCGCTATTGACTTTGCCGCTGCCACTGTCCGTAAAATATACCGTTTTTTTTTCGGTTTTAAACAGGCCGCTGTTGATGCCATAGCTGAAAACTATGCTGTCGATATCATTGATATCGGATGAGAGATCATTGGGAAGATCAAGATCGCCCATTCTGTGCACCAGTATCCTTTCGGTTTCTATGAATATGAACTCCGGATAATCATGGTAATAATAAAAATGATTCCGGTAAAAATGGCGGTGGTGAAAATAATAACGGTGCCGGTAAAATGCCGGATAGACCGCAATTGTATTCAAAAGCAAAACTGTGAGTATTAATATTATTGTTTTAATTTTCATAACCGCCTCCTGTTCATGATGAATCAGCGGAGCAGGTCAATTATAAGATTTTACTGCCGGCATAATCAAATATGTTATTCTACAAATAATAGACTTAATTCTACTTTATGCTGAATAATTGGCGGCTCAAAATCATTCTTCAAAAGCAATGCAATAAACATTTTAGTTGCCTGTGGTTGTCATTCGATGCTTATTGCTTCAACCGGGCATTCTGCCGCAGCTTCCTTGCACGTCGCAATGGCGTCGGGGGGGACAGCGCTTACAATTACAACAGCCTTGTCACCATCCATTTTGAATACTGCAGGGCATGTACTTACGCAGAGTTCACAGCCGATGCATAAATTTTTATCAACTATTGCTTTCATTTTATGCTCCGTTGTTCATTTTAAGTTAATTATATAATAATGAACGATATATAAAAGAAAAACTTGAAAATTTTATATTTTTTTTATAAATTGGTATGGTTAGTTTGAAAGATTCTGGAGATTCGGCTCAATGAATAAAAATATGGATACGATCAAAAAGGAAGACTCATATATTATTCCCTTTTTCAATATGCGCAAGCTTTCCATTGAAAGAGGGAACGGGGTTTATGTCTGGGATGAGAACGGCTTGAAATTTCTCGATTTTACCGGCGGATGGGGAGTTACATGCATAGGTCATGCAAATCCCGTAATAACCGAGGCCCTGATCACCCAGAGTAAAAAGATAATTCAAAACCCGGATTCCGGACTGACATATTCTCCTGTCAGGGCAGAGCTTCTGGAATTAATTTCAAAGTTACTTCCCTCCGGACTGAAGAGGATATTTTTTTCAAATTCCGGGGCAGAGGCGAATGATGCAGCGATCAAACTCGCCCGCAAGGCGAGCGGCAAGCTCAATGTGATTTCTGCATTCAACAGCTTCCACGGCAGGACGATAAGCACTGCAAGCGCAACAGGCCAGGCAAAGCACAGGGATAAATACAAGCCGCTCATGCCAAATTATATTTTCGTGCCGTACAACGACATAGAGGCCATGGAAAAAGCCGTAAGCACGGATGATGTGGCCGCGGTTATACTGGAGCCCATCCAGGGAGAGGGCGGAGTGATTGTGCCTTCACCTGACTATCTTAAGGAAGTCTCGTCGTTGTGCAGGAAATACGGTGTTTATTTGATAGTCGATGAAATCCAGACGGGATTTTGCAGGACGGGCAAAATGTTCGCAAGCGACGAGGAGGGGATCAAAATCGATTTTCTTACTATGGCCAAGGGAATAGCCGGCGGTTTCCCGTTCGGCGCCTTTGCGGTGACCGAAGAAGTAAGCTCCAAACTCGGCAAAAAGGATCACGGCGGCACCTATTGCGGCAACCCGCTGGGCTGTGCTGTAAGTTATGCGGTAATAAATTATCTCATCGATAAAAACATAAAGCTCAATGTCAAAAGCGTCGGCAATTATACAATGGAGAGGATCAAGAAATGGAAGGACAAATACCCCGAGTTGATCCAGGACTTAAGGGGTCAGGGGCTTTTGATCGCCATTGAATTTCACAATGCACAGCTTGTGGGAAAAATAGCCGAACAATGCGTGAACGAAGGCCTGCTAGTCAATCTTGTACAGGAGAAGATCATCAGGCTTTGCCCGGCATTGAACATAACGCAGGCCGAAATGGAAGAGGGTCTGTCGATCCTCGACGGTGCAATAGAAACCGTTCTCAGGGGTTAGCCTTATTCGACCTCGACAAGTTCGTAATCAAGATTGCCGAACCCGATTTTACCCGCATGGTCAAACTGGGTTGTTGTGTTGATTTCCGGGTATTCTTTTTTAAAAGGATCACCCCCCGCCTGCTTGACAACAAGATCGTATGATGCCTTGTCAATCGCCACGGGATCCTCGGAAGCGAGAAAGCCGATGTTGTGAGTTACAGGTTCGTCATTGCCCGGGTAACAGTCGCATGCCGGACTCATGTCGGTCAGGATATTCAGATATGTAATTTTGGATTTTAATGCCTTGACTGTGCCGTATGCATATTCAACCATTTTTTTCTGGGTGGTATCGGATGTCTGATTCCACTGCAGTTGCACGGCCCCGGTCGGACAGACAGCGATGCATCTTGCACATCCGACGCAGCGTTCGGTGATGAAAGCTTTTTCCTTCAGTTCGATTGCCTGCACCTGGCAGTTCCATACGCATTTGCCGCATGCAATGCAGTCCTTTGATTTGACAACCGGTCTTGTTTTGGAATGCATCTCGAGTTTGCCTTTCCTGCTTGCGCATCCCATGGAAATATTTTTAATTGCCCCGCCGAACCCCGAAACCTCATGTCCCTTGAAATGGGACACAACTACCATGCCGTCGGAATGTATTATGTCACTCGCAAGCTCAACCGACTCCTGCATTTCAAGGCCTATTTTCACGGATACAGTGTTTTCGCCCCTCAAACCGTCGGCGATTATTACCGGCACCTGCTGTGTCGAATAATTAAAGCCGTTCAAAACCGCATTATGCAGGTGATCGATGCTGTTTGTCCGCATGCCTATATACAGTGTATTTGTATCGACAAGATAGGGCCTGGCTCCGATTTTTTTCAATGAATCGATCACAGGTCTTAAGTAAACCGGCCTGATAAAAGATGTATTTCCCAGCTCGCCAAAATGAATCTTGATTGCCACAAGATCACCTTTTCCATATTTACCGCCTATATTGCAGTTATCAAGAAGTCTTGTTATTTTTAAAAGCGGTGAATTGAATTTTTTGTTTTTCAAGGAGGAAAAATAAACCCTGGTTTTCATCTGGCAGCTCCGATATTAAAGATTGTGGAATAATATGATATTGGGCCAAAATTGGCAATATGGAAAATCAAAAATTATTGAGATTACCTGTCTTTGTTCGGCTTCCCGGTTTTTTTCTGTTCCTTGAGTTTGTGCTTAAGGCTGTGCTTTATATTTTTGCCGGCAACAACATACAGTGTTTCTTCGGAAATATTCGTTGCAAGATCTGCTATTTTTTCTATATTATGCGAAATCCTGATGACATTAAGCGCTTTTTCAATCGATTTGGGATCGGCTATCATGTATGTGATCAAATCCCTGAATACCTGTTCATTGAGGTGATCCACAAGCTCGTCCCTTTTGCAGACATCCAGTGCAAGGTTGCTGTTTTCATTGAAAAAAGAATCGATGCCGTCCCTGATCATCATTTTTGCCTCGTCGGCCATCCTCGGGATATCGATGTAGGGTTTTACGACAGGTTTGTCGATGAGATACATGGCACTTTCGGCTATATTGACGCAGTGGTCGCCGATCCACTCAAGATCTACGTTCATTTTCGTTATCATGAGGATCGTGCGCAGCACCTTTGCTTCCGGCCTGTAGAGAGCGAGGTAATTGGTGCAGAGGTTGTCGATCGTAATTTCATTTTTGTTTACGGCTGCCTCCTGGTTTTCGATTACATCGGTGAGAAACTCCCCGTCCTTGTTTAAAAGTCCGGTAATACAGTTGTTGAGCATTTTTTCGACACTGCTTGCCTGAAGTATGACAAGCTCTTTAATATCAGCGATTTTTTTATCTTCTATCATCATTTTATTCTCCAGATTTTAAATTTTAATTTTAGCCGAATTTGCTTGTAAGATAATCTTCTGTCCTCCTGTCCCTGGGCACAGTGAAAACTTTTTCGGTGGAGCCGAATTCGATAAGCTCGCCGAGGTATAAAAAGCTTGTATAATCGGAAACCCTGCCTGCCTGACCGAAGTTATGCGTTACAATTATAATGGTAACCGATTTTTTTAATTCAAGCAACAATTCTTCTATTTTGCTTGTGGCCTGCGGATCAAGTGCGGAGGTCGGCTCGTCCAGAAGCAGTATTTCGGGATCTGTTGCCAGTCCCCTTGCTATGCAGAGCCTCTGCTGCTGGCCGCCGGAAAGGCTGAAAGCCGACGCATTGAGCCTGTCCTTCACTTCATCCCAGAGCCAGGCATCTTTAAGGCTTCGCTCAACCTTATCCATGAGAAGGGTTTTGTTCCTGATGCCCTTGATTTTAAGCCCGTATGCGACATTTTCATAAATCGATTTGGGGAAAGGGTTCGGTTTCTGGAATACCATGCCGACCCTTGACCTTAAGCTGTGCACGTCTATTTTTGAATTGTATATGTCTTCGCCTTTTATGTGGATAGTCCCCGTGATCTTGATGTTTTCTATGAGGTCATTCATCCTGTTGAAACATCTTAACAGCGTGGATTTGCCGCAGCCCGAGGGGCCTATTACGGCTGTTACCTTTTTCTCGTAAATGGGCAGGCTTATGTTTTTAAGTATATGGTGATCCCCGATCCACAGATTTATTTTGTCTACGGATATTTCCTGTTTTTCTTTTACCATTTTTTCTTCCTTCGTATGTAATATCTGATTATTATTGCCAGCAGGTTGATCGACAGTACCAGCATCAAAAGTACTATTGCGGTGCCGTATGCTATTGGCACCTGTTCTGCATGATGTGTACCCTCGGTCATCAGGGCATAAATATGATAGGGCAGGGCCATGCACTGATCAAAGATTGATGACGGGAGCCTGTGCGAATAAAAAGTCGCAACAGTAAACAGTATCGGTGCCGTCTCTCCTGCCGCGCGGCCGACACTTATTATCGCTCCGGTCAGTATACCGGGCAGGGCCGAGGGCAGTATGATTTTCATTATGGTTTCCCTTTTGGTTGCGCCCAATGCAAGGGATGCCTCCTTGAATTCCCTGGGAACTGACAGGATCGCTTCTTCGCTTGTATTGATTATTATGGGCAGTATCAGGATGCTCAATGTGAGGCTGCCGGCTATTATCGATGCACCGAAATCGAGATAAACCACGAACAGTGCAAGGCCGAACAGACCGAAGACTATTGACGGCACGCCGGCGAGTGTGTTTATCGCGATCCTGATTATGCTGACGAGCCACTGCGGCTTTGCGTATTCCGTTAAAAAAACTGCGGCAAACACTCCGAGCGGGAATGCGACTATAACCGAAAAAACCGTAAGATAAAAAGTACCGATCAATGCGGGAAATATTCCGCCCTTTGTCATGCTGTCTTTGGGGAATTCCGTAATGAAGCCAGGCGAAAGCACCTTGTAGCCTTTCATGAAAATCATTGCAAGGAACATCAGCAAAAAGGCAATTGCAGTTATGATGATGATTCTCAAAAGGGTCAGGCCCACAAGATTTGAAATTTTTCTTCTTACATTCATAAAGCTTTCCCGTTTATTTGTATTTTGCCTTTAAACTTTTTTTGACGAGCACCGTTATTACATTGAGAATGAAAGTCATCAGGAACAACACTACCGCTATGCCGATGAGCGCCTGGTAATGGAGGCTGTTTACCGGCGTTTCGCCCATTTCGGCAGCTATGGTCGATGTCATGGGCCTTACGGAATCAAATATGGAATTGGGAATCACTGCGGAGTTGCCCGCAACCATAAGGACTACCATAGTTTCACCGATCGCCCTTCCGATGCCAAGTATGATGCTTGTGAATATTCCCGATCTTGCGGCAGGCAGGATCACCCTTGTGAGTGTTTCCCACTTTGTTGCGCCCAACGCCAGTGACGCCTCTCTCAGACTTTTTGGCACTGCTGTTATCGCGTCTTCGGAAATACTCGAGATTATCGGGATTATCATGATGCCGAGTATCAGGGAAGCGGTGAATGCATTCAGCCCCGTCCTCAAATGAAGTGTCTGCTGAATGAACGGTGCGAGCACGGTCATGCCGAACAGGAAGATGATCCTTCACACGGCACAGAATAAAACTGTTAAATAAAATAATGCTTCACGTATGGTCTTTCTGGAAGTTTTAGCCATAAATAATTCCCGTCTGATTGAAGTAGTTGTCTTCAATCAATTGCAATTAATAATTCCGGCGAATCATGCAATCGAATGACAGGCATGTCTAAACTTATAATGTTAATTCAATATTAGCAAATTGTTAATATTGTGTTAAGAAAAATCTAAAGGGACAAAAAATCATCAATAACGTTCAATGTCCTGTCCAGATCGGCTTTTGAATGCCGCAATGATATGAATCCCGCCTCAAACTGCGACGGCGGCAGGAAAATTTCCCTTTCAAAGAGGAACCGGTGAAACCCGGCGAATTTTTTTACATCGCTTTCCATTGCGTCTTCAAGG
>JBJKSS010000200.1:0-3934 GCA_046703745.1 Spirochaetota bacterium | reverse complement strand
TTTATCAACACCGTCACCTTTCCCGGAAACCTGGGCGCCGATTATTTTCTTCGTCTCCTTATTCACCAGTATCTTCATGAACAAATGCTTCGACCCGGGAATAAATCTTTCGTGATTGCCTGTATGAAGGGCGACGGACATTGCCGGAATGCCGTATTTGTCAGCGTCACTGCTGTTCAATCCGACAAAACCCACTGTCATGTTTTCGAATACAAAAAGACGCGACTCATAAATACCCCTGTTTACAGCTTCTCCTCCGGCAGCCAGTGTGCCCGCTATCCTTGCCTGCAGCTGTGTTGCCGCACCTGTAGTGATCCTGGAAATATTTTTTTTATTTATCAGATTTATCTGTTCAATTATGCTTCCAACCGCATAAATATCCGGATCGCTCGTCTGAAGTTTTTCATTGACCCTGATCCTGTTGACATTATTGAGATCGAGCCCGCACTTTTTTGCCAGTTCATAATTGGGCGTTATGTGATTGAAAAAAATTATCATGTGGGTATCAACAGAAGTCCCGTCTTGCAGCTTGATCCTTGACACCCTTTCTTTTTCCACCCTGGCATAATCCTTGATATCATGGTTCAAATAAATTTTCACATTATGATTTTCCAGCTCTTCCCTTATCAAATAATTCAAATCCTGGTCAAAATCATCAGTTATGTCGGTTTTATTATCAATAATCGAAACATTAAAACCTGCCTTTATAAAACAACTTGCCGTAATGAGCCCGAAATAATTTGCTCCGACTATCGCTACATTCTTTGCCCCGGTTTTGCCGACGAATTCCCTTATGCTGATGGAATCATTGAAATTTTTTATGGTAAACACATTGGAAAGTTTTGACCGTGCAATGCTTGGCACCGTAAATTTATTGCCGCATGCAAGGATAAGTTTGTCATAAGCAATTTCTGAAATTTTGCCTGTGCCGTTATCCTTGACGACAACGATCCTTTGTTCCCTGTTGATTTCAGTTGCCTTTGTATTCTTGCGTATATCAATATTATAAATTTCCTGTATTCTGACTTCGGAGCCGGTCAGCAAGGTTTCTCTTTTTTCAATCAATCCTGCTGCATATTCAGGCAAAGCCGACAGCGGCATCCCCAGGTATTCGTTGCTTTCTATAATTGTTATGTTGGCCTTTTCATTTATACGGCGGGCTCTTGTAGCAGCGGTCATCCCGGCCAGGGAACCGCCTATTACTACAATATTCATGCTGTTTGCAGACATATGGCATACTCTAAATCATTATTTATTGACCCGAATATATTAACATAAGTCGTAATCATAATGCAATTAAAAATTTCAGACTTTTTAAATAAATATTTATGCTAAAAAAAATACCGGCTTAGACCGTGAGACTACGTTTGACCAGCACCGGTAAATTCAAACAAGGCGATCCGAATTCCATCAAAGGGGCAATTTTATCTTGACATTATTGAAATGCTGGTTTAAACTGCACGGATACAAAAAAAATATCCTTGATATTTTTTTTTCAAAAAGATCAGTTAAATATTAACCAACGTGGAGGACTATTATGGCAGTAAAAATTTTACATGATAAAGATGCTGATATAAAAGACCTGCAAAAACTTACCGTTGCAGTAATCGGTTACGGTTCGCAGGGCACAGCTCAGGCTCAATGCATGAGGGATTCAGGAATCAATGTTATTATCGGCTCAATAAAGGATGATTCTTTCAAAAAGGCAAAAAAAGACGGATTTGAAGTAATGTCAATTGCAGATGCGGCAAAAAAGGCGGACATAATCCATATACTCCTTCCGGACCAATTTCACGGTCCCGTCTATGAAAAGGAAATCAAACCTTATATGAAAGCAGGCAAGGTATTATCATGCTCGCATGGATTCAACATTGTGTACAAGCAAATCGTGCCTCCTGCCGATGTCGATGTAATAATGGTTGCTCCAAAAGCCCCTGCCACAGAAGAGAGAAAAGTATTCCTTGAAGGATTTGGCGTACCGGGTTTAATAGCAGTAAAGCAAAATCCTTCAGGTAAGGCAAAAAAAATCGCTCTTGCCATGGCAAAATCAATGGGATTCACAAAGGCTGGCGTGCTTGAATGTACATTTGAACAGGAAACATACGAAGATTTATTCGGTGAACAGGCTGTCTTATGCGGCGGCACGGTACAGTTGATCAAGTACGGTTTTGAAGTACTGACCGAAGCAGGTTATCCGCCTGAAATGGCTTATTTTGAATGTCTTCACGAATTAAAACTGATTGTTGACCTCATTTATGAAGGCGGCATCCAAAAAATGAACCAGGTTATTTCTGATACAGCCGAATGGGGCGAATACGTATCCGGGCCGAGACTGATCAATGCCGATGTCAAAAAGGAAATGAAAAAAGTCCTGAAGGAAATCGAGGACGGAACATTCGCTAAAAAATGGCTCGATGAAAACAAAAAGGGTGCCAAGAACCTTCTGAAAAAACGACAGGAACTGGGCAAGCACCCGATTGAAATCGTAGGCAAAAAAATCAGGGCAATGTTTGAAAGAAAATAATAGTCAAAAAATTATATAACCTAAAGCGGGGTTTTGCCCCGCTTTTTTTATTGTCCATATAAAAAATAAACGGGGACAGAGCCTTAATAAAAAATTTAACAAGTAAAGCACTGTCCCTCCAAGCTTTACTTGTCCTAACACATGATGCTTATGCTCTGTCCCCAAAAAGCACATTATAGGGAGCACTGTCCCCATGATTATTTATATTCAGCCTCATCAATACTTAAATAATTTATTTTTTTAAAAAATTTTTCATGATTTTGTAAACGAAAACGGAGTTTTGGTAGTTTAATAATAATAAACTTATTTTCAAATTCAAGGGCTTAAAAATGAGAAAACCAAGAATGCTTCTGCCAAATGCAAAATATCATGTTTCTGCCAGGATAAACAGGGGAGAATGCATTTTCAAACCGGATGAATTCAAAATACTTTTCATGAATACTGTAAAAAGATCAAAAAAAAAGTTCAAATTTTCTCTTTATAACTTTGTTATCATGGATAACCGTATAAATATGATTATCCAGCCGCTGGGAAACGAATCATTATCAAGAATAATGCAATGGATTTTGTCCGTTTTTGCAATGCATTTCAATGCTATTTATGAAATAAACGGTCATGTGTGGCAGGGGCGCTTTTGGAGCAGAATAATTAATAATACTATTCAATTCATGTTAGCATTCAACCATATTTCAGAAAATCCCGTCATAACAAAAATGGCCGCAAAAGCAGCTGATTATAAATACGGAGGACTATATTATATTTTAAGAGGAATTTTTGATATCATAGAAAAACCTGTTACTGCTTTACCATATACGATTTTATTGCCGGAACACATTAAATAGCAAAATCATCATTCCATATTATTATGAATCAGCTTTGCCTGTCCTTCAATATGGCTGACATTTTCAATTTCTTCACTGCCTGCGCCCATATCCTTGAGTTTCTTTATGCTGGGAATCAGTCTTGACTCCATGGAAGATACTGCCTCATTGTATGCTCCGACAGATTCATTAAGCCTTGTCCCCACTTTCATGAAATGTTCGATAAATTTTTTTATTCTTGCAAACGTTTCCCTACCCTGGTCAGCAATTTTTTGAGCATTTTGTGCAAGCTGGAGCTGGAGCCAGCCGTATGCAACAACTTTCAACAATGCAAGAAGCGAGACCGGGGAGGCAATGATAACCCTGTTTGACAGGGCATATTCCAGTAAGCCGGGATCGCTGGTGAATGCTGCACTCATTCCCGATTCATAGGGTATAAGCATCACAACAAATTCAGGAGATTTGTCAAATTGTGACCAGTATTCCTTTTTACTTAATGAATTAATATGAATCTTGAGTGCCCGTGCATGTTCATCCAGCTTTCTGGCAGCGAAAGCTTCATCTTTTGATTCCACAGCATCAAGATAAG
>JBJKSS010000199.1:0-4496 GCA_046703745.1 Spirochaetota bacterium | reverse complement strand
TCAAATATGCAACGAATAAAACAGGTTCATGGACTTATACAAACATAGGAGGATCAGAATATTCAGGTATAACAATTGACTCCAACAACAAAGCCGACATATGCGTGACTTATTGCACCAATTACGGTGTACAATTTGCAACGAATGCGGCTGGTCCCTGGACATATTCGGTTTTTAATGAATACGATTTGCCTGATAGTTGGGGTGGCGGCGATAACAGCAACCCGGGCATTGCAGTTGATCCGACAACCGGCAATGTTTATGTATGTTACAGCGATGCTTATTCACAATTGAGTTATGCAACGAATAAAAGCGGAACCTGGGAATTTTACATGATTGATTCTTTTGTCGAAAACAGAAAAGCAAGTTTTGCCATGGACAGCAGCGGTAAAATGTACATAATCTATTTTCATGATCGTAAGTTAATATTTGCAACAAATACACAATAATGAATTTTTGAATATAATACATAATGTCCGGCTTAGTTGCAAAAATTGCGGCACCAACCCTCAAAGCATTGAAACCAAGCTAAAAGCTTCGGCACCGAGGTGAATGCGGCAGGCAAACTTGGAGAAGACACCGCAATGGCATGGAAAATCCTTGTTACGCAGAATGTAGCGGACAATGTTAAAGTCCTGAACGGCGTTTCGTTCGAAGGGATTGACGATGCCCCGCCCGAAACAAAAAAGGCATTCAAAGTGGTTTACAAATTTTAATTTATCATTTCTGAGAAAAAATAATCGTGTGAAGTTTGGTAAGCTCGTCTATACTGTACTTCAATCCTTCACGTCCGAGCCCGGATTTTTTGTTGCCTCCGAACGGGAAATGTCCTATGCCGTGAGCTGGCGCGGCATTGATGGTGACAGAGCCGTCCTCCAGCATTTTCGAAATCTTCATTGCAAGATTGATGTTTTCGGTAAAAACGCAGCTGTCAAGCCCGTATTCCGACCTGTTTGATATGCTAATTGCATCTTCATAATTTTCAACTTCTATTACCGGCATCACGGGTCCGAATATTTCCTCCCACGCTATTTTCATGTCAAGTGTTACATTGTCAAGCAGGGTTGGTTCGTAAAACAATCCATTTGATTTGCCGCCTTTTACGAGGACGGCACCTTTGTCAATCGCGTCCTCGACCAATCCGTTGATATGATCCACCGCTGTCTGATTTATGACCGTTCCGACCGTTGTTTTTGGGTCCATGGGATCGCCTGTCCTGAAATTTTCCATCTCCCGGACCACCGTTTTTACAAATTGATCCTTGACGCCTTTTTCTATCAAAACACGGCTCACCGCATCGCACCTCTGCCCGGAATTCCTGAAAGTCCCGCGGCTTATCTCTTTTGCAGCGCTTTCAATATCGGCGTCCTTTAGAACAATCGCAGCAGCCTTGCCGCCGAGTTCAAGGTGAAGTTTTTTTATTCCCGCCTTGGAAGTTATGTACTCGCCGACTTTCGTCGACCCTGTAAAGCTGATCGCCGCAATGTCGGGATTCTCAATCAATGCGTCACCCACGTAGCGTCCCTTGCCGGTTATTATATTGATCGTTCCTTTGGGAATACCTGCTGTTTCTAAAATTCTCACGAAATGGATGAGGGACAGAGGCGTGTCGCTTGCTGGTTTTGCGATCAGAGTATTGCCGGCAAGTATCGCAGGAATTATCTTTGCGGCAGCAATGAAAAACGGATAATTGAACGGCGAGATTGCCGCAACTATCCCGAGGGGTTTACGGATCACGATGGCAAATTTGTTCCTCGTGTCATGAACCCATTCGCCCGGCAGGTATTCACCATAAAGCACGCGCACTTCTTCTATCGTGAGCCTGAGCCTCTCTGCTGTTGTTTCAACCTCGCCCCTTGAAATGGCAATCGGCTTGCCGGATTCCCTTGTGATAATTTCGGCAAGGTAATCCTTGTTTTCAAGGGCAAGGGCACTTGCCTTTTCCATTATGTCGAGTCTTTCAATCGGGCTGAATGCGGCAAGATTGTTTGCTTTCTTTGCAGAATCAACCGCAAATTTTACGTTTTCCGCACTGCAATTGGGCACAAGGCCTATCAACTCGTTATTTGCCGGATTACGCACCTCCATGACCTTCTCAGGATCGATGCAGTCCCAGCATCCGTTTATAAGAATGTTGTATTGCCTTAACCCTTCCTTGTTGATAAAGCTTATTTCATCAAAGATGTTTTCCATAATCTTCCCTTATTATTCCTTTCATCAAGCTTGCGTATTAAAAAACAGACAGACAATTGTCGGTTCCCGGCATTGCCGAATATCCGGGTGCGCAAAATAATTCTCATGCCTTGCCCTGCATCCTGACAGAATCAATCGCCTTTTTAACCGCCTCTTCGTCACCGAGGTAATAATGCTTAACCGGACTCAACTTTTTGTCAAGCTCATAAACAAGCGGTATCCCTGTCGGAATGTTGAGGCCCACTATATCTTCATCGGATATGTTGTCAAGATGCTTGACCAGGGCCCTCAGGCTATTGCCGTGAGCAGAAATTATTATCCTTTTGTTGTTTTTTATTTCCCTTGTGATGATCTTTTCCCAGCAGGGCATGACCCGGGCTATGGTATCCTTGAGCGACTCTGCCTTTGGAAGAAAATTTTTTTCAAGACCGGCATATTTCGGGTCTTTGCCCGGATAACCGGGATCATTCTCATACAAAAGCGGCGGCCTGATGTCAAAGCTCCTCCTCCATTTTAAAACCTGCTCCTCACCGTGTTTCTCGGCCGTCTCTTTTTTATTCAACCCCTGCAATGCCCCGTAATGTCTTTCGTTGAGCCGCCAGTCATTAATTACAGGTATCCACATGAGATCCATTTCATCCAGAACGATCCACAATGTCCTTATCGCCCTTTTCAGTACGGATGTGAATGCAATATCGAAAACAAAACCTTCCTTTTTCAAAACCGCACCCGCATTATGCGCCTCTTTAATACCTTTTTCGGAGAGATCAACATCCGTCCAGCCAGTAAAAATATTTTCCATGTTCCAGACGCTTTCGCCGTGACGGAGCAAAACGATTTTATACATATAATAACCCCCGATTATTCAATTTTCATTATAAACGAGAATCCATATTAGCCAAAATTATTTTAAAAGTTGACAACCTGTTTCCGCTTTTTTCTAATTTTTATCTACTTTAATTATCATCAATAATTCTCATCGGAATGAGAGAAACAGATTTTAACTTCCGGGTACATTTTTTTAAACTCCTTCAGTTCCTCGAGACTCTTGCGCAGTTGCTTAACACTTTTGTCCCCGTTATCGCAGCTTGACTCAATATCATTCATTAAATAATCTTTTGAAACACTCAAATCCCCGGCAAGAAAGACCGGTTTGTTTTTTATATTCAAAATATAACTGATGTGGTCAGCGGTATGGCCGGGCGTCGATATTGCCCAGACGCTCCCGTCACCGAACACATCGATTGTTTTACTGAAAGGATATATCGCTGTGCCCCTGTTGAAATCCAATGTGAAGAGTTTTTTCCCTAACAGATATTTCCCTGCTATTGCCTTGTAGTAAAAACTGTTTTCTTTTTTGCCGAAAACCACTTTCACGGAATCATTCAATTCCAGTAAACCGCAGGCATGGTCGGGGTGGAGATGCGTCATGAGCACCATGCCGGGGTTTATTCCGTATTCTTTCAGATAACTTCCCGAATCCTGGCCCTCATCCAGTTTATAAAATGTTTTTGTTTTATCCTGATACATTCTCAGCATCAAATGGAGGCTTCCGGCAGGAGGATTGTCGTGGAACGAACGATCCAGCCCGGCATCGAATAAAATATTACCCTGTTCCGGATGCCTTATGCAATAGAAATAAATCGGCGATGTTTCACCCGTATCAATATTATATGTTGAGGGCAAACTTTTCAAATTGAGATACGGCCTTGCACCTGGCCGGGCAACCGCATATCCGGATTTAAATGAAAAAAAATCCATTTCTTTGCCGTTATTGAATATTTCTTTCCAGCTTTTGTATTCTTTTTGAACAGGCACGGAAAATTCCCCTATATGATAGTTTAGCAAGCCGTATCTGAAAACAAACAGGAAATAACCAAATCCCCCGGCCAGGATCAAAACAGATAAACCGGTTAAAATTTTAATTAATAATTTCAAAGCAATCTCCTCGCAAATTATGCATTTTCCCGCATGAATGCGGGTGCGGTTATAAATATATGCCGATGGCCGGTTAAAAACAATCACCAATATTCGTGAATTTTCAGGCAAAATAACAATTGGCGAAAATTCGCCAGGAAATGAGAATTATTTTGATAAAAACAAAATATAATGATAATAGTTTTCTCATGAAGCATTTTTATCTTTTTTTCTACCTCTTTTGCCTGTCAAGCGGTGTGAGCGGAATAATACTCGGAATTCTTTTGTATTTGAAAAACAGGAACAGGGATATATTGAACTATCTTGCGGTATTGCTGGTATGGACGGTAAATATAGTAACCTATTTCATCCAGATGTACTTTTTT
>JBJKSS010000198.1:0-2593 GCA_046703745.1 Spirochaetota bacterium | reverse complement strand
TTATACCACAAATCATACAAGTTTACAATATGAAGATGGAATTCTTTGCGGGGCGCTTGCGTGAAAATTTTCTTGATTTATTCTGCCAAATTATCTATAAAATCAGAAAATTCTTAAATACGCCGGGAGCCAAAAATACTTTTCATAAAACTTGCCATTTCAATCATCATAGTGTTGTCCCTCACGGAGGTTTCAAAAAGGATAAACCCTGTGCTGGGCGGAATAATTTCAGGGCTGCCATTGGGCACGGGGCTTGCGGTTTATTTCATAAGCCTCCAGATGGGGAATGATTTCCTGCCTGGCTCGATCCCCTGGGGAATATGCGGCCTTTCATCTTCACTGATGTTTTGCCTTGTTTATCTTGTCACCGGCAGGCTTTTAAAGAAAGTCAACAGGATTGTTTCCGCAGCGCTGAGCAGTATTGCGGGGATGTTCCTTTTTTTCATATCGGCTTTTGTGATTTTTGAAATGAAACTCAATATCATTCTTTCGATCGTATTTTTTCTGGCGGTATTCATCGTAAATTATTTTATCATGGCCATGCTTGTTAAGAACAATGCAATGCAGGTCAAAAAAAATTCGGCTTTTATTTCCAATATTGTAAGGGCCCTGGCCGTCGGCATCATCGTGGTTGCGATAACAGGGATTGCGGCAATCGTCGGCAGCAGGTGGTCTGCCATACTGAGCGCGTTTCCCTCTACACTTTATCCGCTCCTGCTCATCCTTCATATCGAGGAAGGCGATAATTATTATCCTGCGGTAATAAGAGGTTTTTCTCTGGGCATAAGCACGCTTGCGGTTTTTTATCTTTCATGCATTTTTTTCATTCCGAGGTTCGGGCTTAATACGGGATTTATCCTTATCTACTTGATATCGATTTTATATCTGGTTATACTTAATACAGCAAGGTCGTTGATAGAATCTAAATTTCGTAAGGTCGCAAAGGATTGAAAAATGAATTTTGAGATTAAAAAAAAATTCAATGATGCAGCCATGGAATACGACAGGCAGCGCAGGCACCTTATTCCCTGCTTTGATGAATTCTATGCGGCAATTGTCGAATTAATCGAGACCGGAACAGATCACCCGGAGATACTTGACATCGGTGCGGGGACAGGGCTTCTTTCCGATTTTGTTTTTAAAAAATTCGGTAATGCTGATTTTACTCTTATAGATATTTCGGATGAAATGCTCGGTATTGCAAAAAAGCGGTTTGAAGGCAAGGGTAATTTTAAATTTATTACGGCGGATTATTCGGATTATGAATTTACCGGCAGATATGACGTTGTAATCTCCGCTCTTTCCATCCATCATCTTGACGATAGTAATAAGCTGAAAATTTATAAAAAGATTTACGGGATTCTTGATAAGGGCGGGGTATTCATTAATGCCGACCAGGCCGCCGGCTCATCGGCATTCACAGAAAAAATCAACAGGAAAAAATGGCTCGAAAAAATTGAAAGTTCGCCGCTCATCCGCAGTGAAAAGGATGCTGCATACGACAGGATGAAACTTGATAAAATGGCCACAGTTGAAGACAACCTGAAATTTTTAAAAAAGTGCGGTTTTCAAACGGTTGATGTTTTTTACAAGTATTACAATTTTTGTGTTTTCTACGGAAAGAAATAACCGGTCAATTCCCACCGAATTCAATACGGTATTCGGTACCGTTGTTTCTGTTTAAATCCATCTTGCCGTTCAATTGCCTGATCATTGAACTTATAAAAGTCATTCCGAAAGTACCTGAATTATACAAATCTATTCCGGCGGGCAGACCTATTCCGTTATCCGAAATTACAAGCGAGAGGCGGTTGTCGTTTGGACGATCGCTGTCACTCGAGGTTAAGCCTACAAACACGACACCCTTCCTGCTGCCGGGAAATGCGTGTTTCAGGGAATTCATGATGATCTCGTTTATAATGAATCCGCATGTCAATGCAATTTTTGCCCTTATTTTCAAATCGGCTATGTCTAGCCTTAGGCTTATCCTGTCGGAGTCTATGTTATAGGTCCTGAAAATCGAGGCGGCAAGCTCAGGGATGTATTCATTTATATAAATATAATTAACATCTTCTGACCTGTAGAGTTTGTCATATAATATCTGCATCAATTTCAGCCTTCCGCTGCCTTCATAGAGGCATTCCTTTGCTTTGGCGTCGTTTATGTACAGGGACTGCATCTTGAGGAGGCTCGAAACGGTCAGCATGTTGTTTTTCATTCTGTGATGGATTTCCTTCAACAGGATATCTTTCTCCCGGATGGTATATTTCAACTGGTTATTGATCTCTTCCAGCTCATTCGATCTGTTGAAAATTTCCGATTCAAGGCTTGTTATTCTTTCATTCATCTCATCGGCCAGCATTTCCTGCATCATCCTGTCCCGTTTTTGATAAATGTAGCCGGTTACATCCTCGACCCTGTGTATTATGTATTCGACATTGCCTGCTTCATCCAGCACCGGTGAATTCACCAGGCTCCAGTAATGTTCCACAAACTCGCCGCCATTTGAAGGAGTCCTGATATCGTATTTTTGCACGGGTATTGCATCCTTGACCTTGTCCTTTAAAACTTTTTCAAGGGAGTATTTAAAGTT
>JBJKSS010000197.1:0-5834 GCA_046703745.1 Spirochaetota bacterium | reverse complement strand
AAGTTACAACATCAACAGTAAGCCTGCCCAATGATGAAATGAAAGGCAGGATTATAGGCCGTGAGGGTAGAAACATCAGGACCCTTGAAACCCTTATCGGCGTTGATATAATTATCGATGATACCCCGGAAGCAGTTGTTATTTCATGTTTTGACCCTGTAAGAAGAGAGATTGCAAAAACAGCATTAACCCGATTGATCACCGACGGCAGGATTCATCCAGCAAGGATTGAAGAAGTAATCGGACGGGTGGTTAACGAGTTTAATGAAACAATTTATGATGAAGGTGAAAAGGCAGTAATAAGCCTCGGTATTGTCGGTATTCCTGCAGAAGGAATAATCAATATCGGAAGACTTCATTTTAGAACAAGTTACGGACAGAATGTCCTTCAGCACTCCATTGAAGTTGCATTAATTGCAGGCACCCTCGCAAGTGAGCTTGGCTGTGATGTTGCACTTGCAAAGAGGGCTGGACTTATGCATGATCTCGGAAAAGGTGCTGCTGTTGATGGAGATTCAAGCCACACAGAGGCAGGATACGAATTGGCCAAGAAGATGGGAGAAAGTGATGGTGTATTAAACGCCATTTTAAGCCATCACGGTGACGTAGAACCGAATTGCCTGGAGTCCATAATCGTACAGATTGCAGATGCAATCAGTGCATCAAGACCCGGCGCAAGGCGGGAAAGCATAGAAAGCTATATAAAACGTCTTGAAAATCTGGAGTTGATAGCCGAAAGCTATGAAGGAGTTGAGAAAGCATTCGCCATACAGGCAGGCAGGGAGGTACGTGTTATATTGAATAACACTACAACCACGGATATGGATGCCGGCAATCTTGCAAGGGATATAGCCAAAAGGATAGAATCCGAATTAAGGTATCCCGGAAAGATAAAGGTTACTGTTATCAGAGAATCAAGATTTATAGAATATGCCAGATAATAAAATATCACCCCGCTGCTGACCTTAAGCAACGGGGTGTTTTTATTATACTACCACAACACCATGATCCGGTTATAAAGATCTGGTGCGGGCTAACACGATAAAAAAGACTTAAATAAAAAACTTGGGGTATATACGATTTGGAAACAATAAATATTATAATGCTTGGCGATATCATAGGTACCCCCGGGATAAATGAACTGATTTTAAAACTGGGTGAGCTTAAAAAGAAAGAAAGGGCAAGCCTTGTAATCGCAAACGGTGAAAACGCCTGCGATGGGTTTGGAATTACCGTTCAAAACATTAAATCAATGAAAGAAGCGGGCGTTGACGTTATCACAAGCGGGAACCATATCTGGTCAAAGGAAGACGCCAATGACCTGTTAAACAGTTACGATTATCTTTTAAGGCCCGCCAACTATCCGAAAGCACACGGGAAGGGCTACTGGACAGGTGATGTAAACGGAATCAATGTCGGCGTTGTTAATTTGCTGGGCAGATACCAGCTTGCCGTAATCGACTGCCCGTTCCAGACACTGAACAAACTTTTAAAAAACGAGCTGAAAAATTCCAGCATAATAATACTTGACTTCCATGCCGAAAATCCGGCAGAAAAAAAAGCGCTGGCATTCGATTTCGACGGGAAAATAAGCCTTGCCGCATGTACACACACTCATGTAGAGACAGCAGACGAGAAGATACTTGCCTATGGTACCGGTTATATAACAGATTTAGGGCTATGCGGCGGCATAGACAGTATAATTGGAATGAAAAAAGAGGAAGTAATCGACAAAATGATTAATCAGTATGTAATTCCCTATACCCCTTCGACAGAAAACACAAAAATGCAGGGAATTGTCGCCTCAATAGATGTAAAATCCCGTAAAACCGTAAAAATAAAAAGGCTTTGTATATGAATTATATAGAAGCCGAAATCAAAAAGTTTAAGATTGAGGAAAAAATAAAAAAACTGCTTTATTTCAAAAAACCCGGGAAGCATTCAATCGAATGGGGAATGAATCATATAACATTCGCACCCAGCAAAAGGCTCCGCCCCCTGCTTTTACTCGAATCAAACCTTGCTTACGGCAAAATCGATGATGACGCATACATACTCTGCGCCGCACTGGAGTCGATCCATACATATTCCCTGGTCCACGACGACCTGCCGTGCATGGACAATGATGATTTAAGGCGCGGCGTCAAAACCCTGCATAAAATTGAAAATGAGGCCTACGCCGTACTGGCCGGAGATGCACTGCTCACAAACGGCTTCGGAACCCTTGCGAAATATTCCAAAACCGGAAAGCTCGGGAAGATACTCGCCCTGTTTAATGAAAAAGCCGGATTCAGTGGAATGATCCTCGGACAGCTCCTTGATCTTCAGGGTGAAAACAAAAAACTGAAATCCTCCCAAATGAATGAAATCAACCGGAATAAGACCGGCACCCTCTTTGAACTATCGATCATGCTGGGGGCAATAAACGCGGGCGCCGACGGGAAATCCCTGAAGACAGCCGAAAAGCTCGGGGAGACACTGGGACTTCTGTTCCAGCTTAAGGATGACATCCTCGATATTACAGGTGACGAAAAAACCATGGGAAAAACCAGGGGAAGCGATGAAAAAAACAAAAAATCGTCCATCCCCCTTGTCATAGGCCTCGAAAAAGCAGAAATCATTCTCGGGAAATACAGGGAAGACCTGTCAAGGCTCATAGACAGACTTCCTTCAAACCGGGATTTTTTCCACAAACTTGCACAATTTATTATTGAACGTGAAAAATGAAAAAAGAAAAACTAATCGACCTTGTTTGCAAAAAATTCAACCTGGGACAAAAAGAAGCGGCGGGGTTGATATTGAGGGGAGATGTTCTGCTTGATGACAAGCCAGTGACCAAGGCCGGCATACTTGCCGATCCTTCATCAGAAATAAGGATCAGGAATAAAAGCAGGTATGTATCAAGAGGAGCATACAAGCTTTTGACGGCCTTCAACAATTTTGATATTTCTGTCAAGGATAAAATCTGCCTTGATGTCGGAAGCTCAACCGGCGGATTTACACAGGTTTTACTCGAAATGGGAGCGAAAAAAGTTTATGCCGTTGACTGCGGCAAAAATCTCCTCCATTATTCCCTGAGGAATGACAACAGGGTGATTTCATTTGAAAACAAAAAATACAGCGATATAACGTTAAGCGATTTCAACAGCAAAATTGATTTTGCTGTCAGCGATCTGAGTTTTGCCTCATCGGTCAAGCTGGCCGTATTCCTGCACGATCACCTGGGAATAAACGAAATGGTAATTTTGATAAAACCGCAGTTCGAATATGAAAGACTGAGGGAAAAGCTCTCATTAGGCGAAAAATTTAAAGGTGTTGTGACTGATGACATCGAGAGACAAAAAATAACCCTGGAGGTGATGAATGAATTAAAATCAGCCGGTTTTAATGTCGTGTCATTCATACAAAGCGGCATCAGGGGCACGAAAGGCAACATTGAATATCTTTTTCATTTAAAAGTCTACCCGGACTTTTAAACATTTTTTTATTATAATAAGCAAAAAAAAACAAAAACAATATTGCTTTTTAACAATTTTAATTGTAGAAATCATTTAATGATTAAATATTATTGTTTTGCCCTGATGATTCTTGTATTGATTTTTTCGTGTGAAAACATTCCTGACAATGCATATCATTTCGATCAGGCATCTTTGGAAAATTTTAAAGAATTGCTGCAGCAAAAACCCCTGTTAAAAGACGTCAATGATCTTGATAAATGGCTTGGCGACATGAAAAAAATATTTTCTGATAATTCCAGGTCTGATTTTTTCAAGGAATTCCTGGGCGAAATTTCAGAAGAGGAATCAAACGCGGAATTCAAAAATTATATTTTTTTCTATATTTCAAATATCTACTGGGAAGAAGGCAGCAAGGATATAAGCTCATTCTACATGATGAAAGTCGACAGGCAGTATTACCCGCTGGATTACAAGGATGGAAAAGTCGGTTATTTTATCGCAAAAAGAATGATCAACGGTGATGAAAACAATGAAACCAGGGCCGGCATGTACAACATTCTGATAAACGACTATAAGGACCAATGCGATGTTGTAACCATGCTTTATGAACTTTCAAACATTTACAAAAAGTTGTTTGATATTAAAAAATCTATAGCAGCGATGAATGCTCTTGTAGATAATTATTCCAAATCGGACAATACCAACCCGGAAATTGATATAAATTCCATAAAAAACGAAATATATTTTTATAATTCAAGAAAGGACTGGGTTTATCAAAATCTTGAAACCCTGATCGACGGCGTAAAAAATGCCGTTATCAGCAGAAATTACAGTGCTCTGACAAGCTATGCTTCCGGAGTAAATTTTTACGGCAGGATATTTCAAAAAGAACAACAGAAAATGGCATATAATGAAATTGAAATTTATAAAAGATGGAACGCCGGCATAGAATTTGAAGACAAACCCGAAAGTTTTTCTACTGCGGATGAAGTTTATCTGAAATCAAAAAATTGGATATTTCTCTATATACCCATCTGGTATTTTTATTTCAAAAAAATAGATTACCCCTATGATATTGATATCAATAACGGATGGGAATGGGCCGGGATTTTTTTTGGAAGCCCTTACTAAAAGCTTACCGGAGCAGTAATGAAAATATTATTAATTAATCCACCAAGGTCACCTGAAAACAGCATTTATAAATTTGCCTCAAGCAAGGCAAGGCCGTTCGTCCACCGTAAACTCATTGGCCCGCCCTTGGGGCTGCTAACTGTTGCAGCCGCCGTAAAGGACCATGATGTAACGGTACTCGAGATGAAGGGTGAATACGATTTGAATCCCGGGGCGCCCAAACCGGAAAAGCTTGTTTTAAATTATTTAAAAAAAGTAAATCCGGATATTGTCGGGGTTACTTTCATAGCTTCCGAATTTTATCAGGGCATAGAGATCCTCAGGACGGTAAAAAAATTCTACCCGGATATTTTAACTGTTGCAGGCGGGCTTCATACGACTCTCTGCCCCGAACAATTTGCCGACAAATCGGTTGATGTTGTATGCCCGGGAGAATCCGCAAAGACTTTCCTCGAAATAGTGAAGGCAAAAGAAAAAAATCTGCCTCTTGATAATATACCCGGCATTTTGCTCAACACAAGGGAAGGTCTGAAAAAAACAAAAAGTCCGACAAAATGCTATCTGTCTGCCGACAGGGATTTCATAATGCCTGACAGGAGCCATCTTAAAAGATGGATACAAACATATAAGGTGGGCAGGCACCCTTCCCCTTCTACATATATATTCTCGTCCCTGGGCTGCCCCTATAAATGCACATTCTGTTCGATATGGACTCAGTACAACGGTGCATTCTACCAAAGAAATATCCAGAGCATAATTTATGAAATCAACAGACTGAAAGAATACGATGTAGTAAGATTTGCCGACGCAAATACAATTGTAAACGTAAAATTCATAAACGATTTGTTTGACAGGATTTTGAGGGACGGCATTGACAAGCACTATATTATGGATATACGGTTTGACTCCGTTGTGAAGTATCCGAAACTCATAGAAAAACTCGCAAAGGCCGGACTAAAGGTGGTTATATGCGGTTTCGAATCTTTCAAAAAGGACGAACTTAAAAAATACAACAAATCATCCGATCCGGCCCTGATCGAAAAAGCGATAAAAATTCTTCACGCAAACGACATTATGATCAGGGGCAATTATGTTGTACCGCATTATTATGACGAAGATGATTTCAAGGCACTTGCGGATTATGCAGGAAAGCACAGGGTTGTGTTCGCAGGATACACGATACTGACCCCCATGCCGGGCACCCTTTATTACAGCCAGATGAAGGATCAAAACGTGGATCATGAT
>JBJKSS010000196.1:0-4499 GCA_046703745.1 Spirochaetota bacterium | reverse complement strand
CTCAAAAGGGGAAGCATTGAAGACCTTTGGACAGAAGACAGGCAGTCATGGATTTATGAGAAACAGATCGAATTGATCCGCAAAACCTGTTACATAAGCGGAATGGCACCATGGATACTCTATGACTTCCGGTGCCCCAGGAGGACCAATCCTTATCAGCAATTTTATAACCGCAAGGGGCTGTTATCAGAGGACAAGAAACATAAAAAACTTGCCTATTACTGTCTGAAAAAATTTTATGAAAAATAATGATACAATGCGCCGCAATCCGAAGCCTTGCCGGGCTGATATTATTTTTGATCATTCATTAGTGATGAATAACACCGGCTATTGCATCATTCTTCCTCTTTATCGGAAGATGAACGAAAATACGGGTACCGTTTGTAAACGAGCCGTCGACACCTATATCGCCGTGGTGCATTTTTACTATCTGTTTGCACACCGTAAGTCCCAGGCCGGTGCCTTTCGACTTGGTTGTGAAAAACGGGTCGAACAGCCTGTCCACAATATCCCTGTCTATGCCCGGGCCGTTATCTTCAAAATATATGCCGATGCGTTCGTCTTCCATTTTTGAAATAATTGTTATCTCTCCGCATTCTGCAGGAACGGCATCATACGCATTATTCAGAATGTTGTTGAAAATTTCCCTGACCTGAACCGGATCGGCTTCGATAAATTTATTCCTTACTGCCGCATCAAGCTTTTTGATTATCCTCAACGTCTTTTTCCCGTGCTTTTCGAGCGCTTCGGTGCATTCATCAAGAATATCACCCATGTTGATATTTTCATAACGAGGCGGCCTGATCCGCGAATAAAACAGCAGGTTACTGATGATCTGATCGCTCTCTCCGACCTTTTTTTCGATATTAATCAGATGCTTTTCAAGGCCGGGATCATCAGCCTTTCTTTTTATATTGTACGCTGCCATTGAAATTGCGGCGAGCGGATTACGCAGTTCATGGGCCACGGTTGCGGCCAATACGCCAATATCGGAAAGATGTTTTGCTCTTTCCAGTTCAATCTGTGTATCAACAAGTTTGCCTGCCTGCTCCCTGACAAGCTTTTCAAGGGTTTCTTTATCCCGCTTGAGGATTCCTTCCGCCCTTTTGCGTTCCGTAATGTCCACCATCGTCGACAGGATCATCTTGCCGCCCTGCATGTTGAGTATCTGCGCCGACAGCTGAGTCACATAAATTTCCCCGGACTTCCTGAAGAATTCCTGCTCCCGTCCGCGCAAGTATCCCTTTTCCTTTAATTCCCCTACAAAGCGGCCCGCAGATTCGCTATCCGGCCAGATATTCATTCTCCTGGCAGAATGGCCTATGGCCTCTTCACGGCTGAAACCGCTCAAAATTGTCCACGTATCATTGACTTCGATAAACTCGCCGTCTTCCAGCCGTGTCAGGGCAATGGCAGCAGGATTATTTGCGAATGCTTTTGAGAATTTTTCCTCGGACAGCAGCAGTTTTTCTTCTGTCAGTTTACGTTCAGTAATATCGCTGAACGTTACGGCAAAATATCCCCTGTGCGGGCTGAATGCCGAAACCGAGAACCATTTTTCAAGTATGTCCGAATAACTGTCGAACTGTACGGGCTTGCCGGAAAGTGCGACTTCACCGTATCGAGCTATCCAGCCGGCACCCTCGTTATCGATACCCGGCATAACCTGTGTGACACGTTTATTTATAATTTTCATGCGGTCAAGCCCGGTTATCCGGGCGAATGCTTCGTTGGCTTCAAGAAAAACATAATCGCACGGTTTGCCTTCGCCGTCCAGCACTATCCTGTGATAGGCGAAACCTTCGGACATATAACTGAACAGGGATTTGAGCTTTTCCTCGCTTCTATTCAGGGCATCCCTTATGGTTTGAACCTCTGAAGATTTGAGCACTTCCCATTTGCCGGCATTCCGAACAAGTGCAAATTGATACATTTTGACCGTTTCCATCAATCTTACTGTATCAAAATTGCTTCTTTTGAATGCAAAAAGAGCAACCGCATTAAACCTGCCGATTATCCCGGTTTCAAAGCCGGGAACGATATTACTGTCGTCTGCCGCACCGTCACATACCAGCCTCACGCCGTCAAGGCCGCTTAAAATGGCACGGTCGGCAAACGATCTGATTATTTTTTCGAAATTGTCAGGACCGGTCAACCGGCCAGGCGAAATGAAATCTATCTGCCTGTTTGCCAAAAAATTACCATACCCCGGTATTGCCTTTTCAAATACGCCATTTGCTTTTTCAGGGTCTCCCTGACCCGTCGCCACATATACGCAAAGCTCGTTATTTTCAAGCCCCGTCTTTAAATAGGGTACCACGATTTCCAATAATTCAGTGTCGGCCTGGTAAAACTGACAAAAACTCGTTCCCCACGGTACATCACCTATCAGGGAAACACCTGATTTCCTGTTACTAAAATAATCAACGCTCATATCTAAAAAATTTTCCAATTTTAAAAACTAACCGGGTTTTTTAAAGGAAGGACTCGAGACAATCTGCCATGCCCCGTTATTCATGGCGAGGGCGAATTCGTGGTTTTTAACCACATCGACAATTTCGGCAACACCGCATTTTTTTAACGAATATGTGCAGAGAACCAGAAGTTTTGTGCCGCCGATGACATTATTGATCTGGGCTTCGTATTCCGTAAAATCATCCCAGTCTTTTTTATTGTCGATCCAGTAAGGATTGCCTGTTACCCTGATGCCTGCAAAGCCCCTGCGCAGGGCCTCATCATGCTTGTCCATCCACATCCTGAGGGTTCTGTCAAGATCAAAACTGCCGCCTATAAGGTACCAGTCCGTGTACGGGAATATTTCTATCTGTTTTTTCGCAAGATACATTGAAAACATCGGCACTTCTTTTTCAAGCGCCTGCAATGCTTCATCCCGTGTCAGAAAGTCCGACGTGACCCATACGCAGAGCTCGTTATTTTCCAGCCCTGCCCTGAGATAAGGGACAAGGATATTCAGTAGGTCATCCCTGGTTTCATAAAATTGGCAAAAATGACTGCCCCAGGGCAGACTGCCAACCAGCGGTATGCCGGAATTCCTTTTATCCTGATCCAATTTCATGTAACACTCCTGCCATAAACCAGTTTGAAAGGTAAAAAATGTTTTTGTTGCCAGTGAATTAAAAAAAATCAAGCTTTGATTGAAAATTCATCGGATTTTCAAGAACAAGACCATATAAAATTATATATCAGTGAATGCCGAAATGTCAAGCAAAAGCAGTTATTTTGATTATTTGAAATATTCATGTGTGATCAGCAAAAGCCCCGGTGCATGGCTGTTTGTTGATTGAATAATAAATGTGTCTTTACGTCTTTATGTGAAGCTATTTGCCTTTTTCCGATTAATAAAATCACTGGTCATTATACTCGGATTGACATGCCATATCGGCATTACGGAGAAATAATTACTTACTCGAATTTGAGGTTACTTATAATAATTTTTTTAAAAAATAATGATCGCTGTAATCGCAGATAAAATCGGGCTTCCTGTCATATGCTTTCAAAAAATCCAGCAAAGCCTGATTATAATTTCCATCTTTTGCTTCTTCCAATCCGCTATAGCAATAAGAATTGCTGTAATCCGGATTAAGCTCAATGGCTCTTGAATAGTCCTGAATTGCATTTTCAATATGTGACAGTTTTGCATTTACATTGCCCCTGTTATAATACGCCTTTGCATATTCGGGATTATTAACAATTGCCATTGAATAATCCTGAAAGGCGCCTTCAAACTCACCCTTGTCGGCTTTTGCATTGCCCCTGTTATAATATGCCTCCGCAAAGTCCGGATTCAATTCAATCGCTTTCGAAATGTCCAATATGGCCCCGTCATAATCACCCAGACATATTTTAGCCACCCCCAGGTTGTTATAGACTTCAGCCGAATCAGGGGACAATTTTATTGCAGTCATGAAGTTCTCTTTTGCATCTGCAAATTTTCTGCCATTCCCTTTTACACAGCCGCGAATATTGTATGCATTGGCATTGCCGGGATCGACTTCGATAGACTTGTCACAATCCGAAATAGCCCCCAAATAATCCCCCTTGTTTTCCCTGGCAAAACCACGGTCACAATAAGCATCGGCCAGGTCAGGATCCAGCTCAATCGCTCTGCTAAAATCCTTTACAGCTTTATCATTATCCCCGGACTTACCTTCTGAAATACCGCGGCCGTAATATGCAGTCGAATTTTCAGGTTTTAATTCAATTGCCTTGTTAAAATCCTGACTCGCTCCATCATAATCCTTAACTTCATATTTGGCAAAACCCCTCCATAAATATGCTTCTGCATGGCCCGGATTCAAATCAATGGCCCTGTTAAAATCAGGGATCGCATTGTCATAATCTCCCTTTTTACATTTTTCAAAACCGTTTTTAAAATAATCAGGCGCACTTTGGGAAAAAACGTAATTTCCGGTTAATATAAAAATCAATTTTATTAAATTAATTATTTTACTGCTCATAACTTTTATTCCCCATTTCAA
>JBJKSS010000195.1:0-3903 GCA_046703745.1 Spirochaetota bacterium | reverse complement strand
GAAATTTATTCCTTAATATTCAAGTAATTAAAGTTATTTCGGGAGAGAAATTATGAAAAAGTCGTTATTGCTTGTTTTTATCTTTGCCTTGCTGAATTTGGGAATTTATGCGGATGACGAGTATCTTCTGGGAACCGTTGACTTGAAAGAGGGAAAGGTTAATATTATATATGTCAAGGCCAGGAGAAACAAGATCCGGTTTGAAGTGGCCAATGCAAACATCAAGGCTGTCATCGATATTCCAAGGGACATGGATAATTTTAAGTCTTATGTGGAAAAATTTCATAAATGGTACAAAACCGCAGCTGAAAACGATTATACTCTCAACAAGAGGATCGGAGAACTTTCCGGGTTCACGATGGACTTCATTACCGAGGGGAAAAAATACGAATTGGCCTTTGTCTCTTTTGACGGAGTGCGTTTAATGGCATTCGACCTTGATAAGATCGACAAGGTAATGCAGATTGTTTCCGATGAAAACATAGACAAGATAACCAATGCAGAAAAAAGGAAAAAAGCGAAAGAGAACGAATTGTTTCAATGAATTCATCAGGAAAAGACGCAATGTCTTGTCTTTACAAATCGATTATTCTACCTAATAACCGGAAATCCGAATTGTATGAATATGTTATCCCTGTCAACCGTGGGATTTTGTTTGCCGAAGGTCATGTTGGACATGGCCTGATCTATCCTCCCGCTCAGCCGGTTAGTACGAAAAAGCGATTAATTCTCGATTGTTTTATGGCTATTTGACAGACAATTATTAAAAAATCATAAAATAATTGATATTTTAATATTAAAATAGTATATTTATTTCAAAAGGAGAAAATTATGGCTTTACCAATTAAAGAAACACCTGTTTTAAAAGGTAAAGATGCCAAAAGGTTTCGTGAACTTTTAAATGATATAGCAAAATTTTAAAATGGATGTAAGTCAATTTTCTTTTATTCGCCTTTCTGTGGATTATAAAATAAAGCCTTTTAATTGTAATGATGATGATTTAAATGACTTTTTATTAAATGATTCAATAAATTATCTGAAAAATTTATTGGCTGTGAGTTATTTGATAGAAAACGCAGAAAAAACAATTGCTTTTTTTAGTGTAATTAATGACAAAATTTCTATAGAAGACGCACCAAGTAAAACTTTTTGGAAGAAAACAATAAATTATTCAGTCCCTCATCCTAAAAGCCATCCGTCTTATCCGGCGGTTAAAATCGGCAGGTTAGGCGTTGATAAAAGTTTTCAATCGCAGGGACTGGGAACAATGATTGTAGATTACATAAAGCAATTATTTATTACCAATAATCGGACAGGCTGCAAATTTATAACAGTCGATGCTTATGATAAAGAAAAGACTTTAAATTTTTATGAAAGAAACGGATTTAAGTATCTGTTAAAAAGCGATGAAGATAATAAAGAAAGGAAGTTAACCCCGCATAATACCAAACTTATGTATTACGATTTATACAATCTTTTTGTAGAAAAAAGTAATTAATTCAGACAACAAAGCAAATACTTTTTACCACGCAGTAATTGCTTTATTCAAAAAAGCATTGATTTGGCCCGGCAAAGCATTTACTTTATCTTTATGAATCAATTTGCGTTTTTGTCTTTTCCCTGATCTCTACCCTTCGTATCTTGCCGCTGATCGTCTTGGGAAGCTCTGTCACAAACTCGATTATCCTGGGATATTTGTATGGTGCAGTAACCTTCTTGACATGCTCCTGAAGCTCGACTACCAGTTCCTCACTCGGAGAATAATTCTTCGTCAAAACAACCGACGCCTTGACGATTGAGCCCCTGTTGGGATCAGGCACACCGGTTACGGCGCATTCCAAAACTGCCGGGATTGCACGACCCGCCGTTTTCATCTACAAGGTCTATGTCATACCCGGGCGACGGCTTGCCCATTGATCCGGGCTTCGGCTCCATCCACGGGAACGTATCCACGATAACTGTGCATTCTGTCTGGCCGTAGCCTTCCATGAGCCTTATGCCTGTCAGTTTGAAAAACTGGTTGTAAACCTCGGGATTCAAGGGCTCGCCGGCTACAGTGCAGTATTTCAACTTGCTGAAATCATATTTCATGAAATCTTCCTTTATAAAGTAGCGAAAAACCGTAGGCGGCGAGCAGAACGAAGTAACGTTGTGTATTGTTATTACCTCAAGCATGTTTTTCGGAACGAACCTGTCATAATCATAGACGAAAACCGCACAACCGGCGATCCACTGGACGTAAATCTTTACCCAGGCTGCCTTTGCCCAGCCGGTGTCGGCAACTGTAAGATGCAGCCCGTCCTCCTCGACATTTTGCCAGTATTTTGCAGTTACGATGTGGATGTGGCCGAGCGGGTAGTTGAAATTGTGCCGCGCCATCTTCGGCATGCCAGTTGTGCCCGAGGTAAAATACAAAAGCATTATGTCATTCTTCTCAGGCTTCTTGAAATCGTCCGGTTTTGTGAAATCGGCCTCGGCCCTCTCAATCTCACTTTTGAAATCATACCAGCCTTCTTTGCTGTTTTCACCGACCGATACCTTTATCTTCATTGTTGGAGAATCCTTCGCGGACTCTTCTATGTGATTTATAACTTCAGGTTCATTCACAGAGACAATGGCTTTGATACCCGCTGCGTTGTTCCTGTAAATTATGTCCTTTGTTGTCAAAAGATAGGTTGCAGGAATCGCTGCGGCGCCGAGCTTGTGAAGCGCCAGTATGCAAAACCAGAATTCGAACCTTCGCTTTAGAATAAGCATCACAGGATCGCCCTTGCATATACCGATCGATTTTAAAAAATTGGCCGTCCTGTCGCTGTGTTCCTTCAACTGCCCGAATGTGAATGAAGCTTCGGCGCCCTTGTCATCGCACCAGACAAGCGCTGTTTTCTCAGGCTTTACTGCCGCCCATTCATCCACAACGTCATAGGTAAAGTTGAATCCGTCGGGGATATCTATTTTAAAATTGGAAATAAAATCTTCATACGAATTAAAATTTTTTTTTATATATTTTTTGAGCATAGACTTTCTTTTATATAATTACCGCTATAAATTTGGCCGTCTTGTTGTTAAGAGCCGACATGCCATGTTTGTATGTAGAATCAAAAAAAAGCGAGTCTCCTTCCTCGAGAATGATTTCATGGCCGTCGATGCTGACCATCATGTTTCCTTCAAGCATGTAGTTGAATTCCTGACCCGGGTGGGAATAAAAATTTTTATCTTCCCTGTCATCCGGCTCGACCGTTACAAGGAAAGTCTCGCATTTTTTGCCGATGAAGTTGTATGACAAATCCAGATACTTGTATTCCTTTCGTCTTTCTATGACAGGAGCCTTGCCTTTTTTTACATGGCAGTAAACATGAAGTCTCGGCTCTTCTCCGGTGATCAGGCTTGTCAGATCCACCTTGAACCTTTGGGCCACCCGGCTCAAGAAGCTTACAGGTATGTCATGATCCCCGCTCTCATATTTCTTGTAATCATCGATGGAAACCTCGAATTCGCCGGCAAGGGTTTTCTTCGGATACTCCGTTCATTTCCCTCAAGGCCCTGATCCTTTGTGCAATTTCCCTGATTTTTATGGACATGGCTGACTTCCTTTAAACATCATTTGATTGATTTAAAAAAGAAAATGACATTTTTAATGAATGAAAATATTATTATAATAATAATAAACAATTGTTTGTCAAATTTTATTTATAATATTTGTTCTCATGGAATCAGCAGGTCCGCGAATGATTCAAACCGGCTTTAAGAAAAAAATTAAAATATTTATCCATTTTTTGTAAACGATTCCCGAGAAACAGGCGTTTAATATATAAAAAGAGGAGCGATAAATTGAATGAAAAAAAAAATAAAAAAACAAAAGAGGATCATGATTTTCAACTCGTTTTAAGGGGAGAATTAAAA
>JBJKSS010000194.1:0-5236 GCA_046703745.1 Spirochaetota bacterium | reverse complement strand
CTATTACCTTGTCCCTTTTTTCCTCGACATTTATATTGGCCTGGTTTCTCATTAAATATTTAAAATCAAGATTTTCAGCATTCAAAGCCATGTGTTATCTCCTTTTTACCGAATGTTTTTCTTCTTCGATCTTCAATCCCAGGTCAATGAGCTGGGAAACATCAAGTATGAGACTAACGGTACCATCCCCCAGTATGGTAGCACCGG
Source organism: Spirochaetota bacterium (assembly GCA_046703745.1). Taxonomy (GTDB): domain Bacteria; phylum Spirochaetota; class GWE2-31-10; order GWE2-31-10; family JAFGQB01; genus CAZHHK01. Next base: position 5,029 of record JBJKSS010000194.1, on the reverse strand, counting down.
CGATTCCCGGAGTGCTTGTATATTTGTCCTTTAAAGGTTTTATAACAATATCCTCTTCTCCGATTACAGAATCAACAAGCAGACCTATTTTTTTATTGCCTGTTCCGACTATTATCACAAAATAATATTCCACATCCCTGTCCTCACCCACCTTGAAGAGTTTGTTTAGCCTGAGCAGAGATAAAACGTCTTCCCTTACATTTATTACTTCATAATTATCGATTGATCGTATTTCATCCGGTTTTATCCTGATGCTTTCTATAACGGAAGAAATTGGAATGACATAAACTTCATCGGCCACCTGTATCATGAGCCCCTGGATTATCGCAAGGGTAAGCGGGATCTTAATGGTAAACATCGTACCCATTCCAAGCTCCGATGTGATCCTTATGGTACCGCTTAGTTTTTCCACGTTGCGTTTGACTACATCCAGACCGACTCCCCTGCCCGATACGTTGGTCACTTTTTCAGCGGTTGAGAAACCCGGCTCGAATAAAAGGTTATATGCATCCTGATCTTTCAGCACCGTATCCTGGGAAATAAAATTTTTTTCAATTGCCTTTTTCCTGATTGTTTCAGTATCAATGCCTTTCCCGTCGTCTGAAACCGATATGCTTATTACATTGCCCTCGTTTACAGCTGCAATTTCCAGCATTGCCGGCAAGGATTTGCCCAGTTTTTTCCTTTCATCATTTGATTCAAAACCATGATCGATGGAATTTCTCACTATATGGATCAACGGGTCGATGAGATCGTCTATCATAGCCTTGTCGATTTCCGTATCTTCACCCCTGATCACCAGCTCGACATCCTTCTTCAGTTCCCTGCTTAAATCCCGTATCAGCCTCGGGAATCTGTTGAATATCTGGTTCATAGGTACCATCCTCACGCGCATAACGCCTTCCTGGAGGGATGATGAAATCCTGTCCAGTATCTGATAGTTTGCCCTGAACTTTGTTATTGATGATTTTAACCGGGATGAAAAATTGTCAAACTGCCCGTATAATGAGTAGTATTCCTGCTGTAGTTCGTCCTTTATTTTTTTGAATAATTCTTCGCCGTTATTCTCCTGTATGATTTCAGGGATCTTATCAAAGAAATTTTTCAGCCTGTCCTTGTAATCATTGATATTGAACTGGAATTCATCGAGGTTTTCTCCAAGCTGGAGACCTATCTGGTTGAAAGTTGCCTTGTTGATGACGATTTCCGAAACAAGGTTGAGGAGCACATCAATTCTTGAAGAATCTACTCTTAAAATCGAGGAAGAAATGCTTTTTTGTTCTTTCAGGTCCTTTTTTGCTGTGTCCTTTTTTTTTATTTGCTGGTTGATCTGATCCATTTCAACCGTTTCTTCTTCTTCGGCAATTTCTTCATCACTAGCGGTTTCTATTCTGGTTTTGGAGATTTCTTCGGCTTTTTTTTGTGCTGCGCCGGTTTCTGCTTCTTTTTTGATTTTGATATTCATGCTGCCGCCGGGCATGCCCAATGGTGTTATTTCAATTTTTTCTGTTGCGTCAGGTATGGTTGCATATTCCTTTATCTTTTCAACCGGTTCAGAGGTTGCGATTATATAAAGAATATCCTTGTGGAAATTGTCGGAATAAATATCCTCAAAATCAGGAACCGTTTTTAATATATGGGAAATATCCCTCAGGGATGTGAAAATCTGTATGCCGCCCACGGTCCTCATGGGATTTGATTCATCGAGCGTTACAACGATTTTATAAACCGGAAGATTGTCGGGATTGGCCTGGCTGAGCTCCAAAAGATCGTATTCACTGATGGAAAATGCGGTCTCTTCATGTTTTTCTTCTTTTTTTTCTTTTGTAACGGATTTTTCCTTAACTTTTTCCTTTTTGGGTGCATTTTCAAGTATGCCATTCAATTTATTGATCGTGCCGGAATAATCTTCGTTATATACGTTCCCGTCCCGTCTTTCATTGACCATGGCCTTGATAATGTCCAGAGCATTTAAAAGAATGTCGATAATTGCCGAGTCAACGGTTATTTTGCCGGCTCTGATTTCATCCATCACATTTTCAAGTGTATGCGTAAATTTGCTGATCTCATCCATCTTAACCGAAGCGGAGCCTCCTTTAAGCGTATGGGCGGCCCTGAATATCGTATCAATCGCGTCCTTGTTGGTTTTGTCCTTTTCAAGGACAAGTATGTTTTCTTCAAGCATCTCGATCTGTGAAAAAGCCTCGTCAAAATAATCCTTTAAAAGTCCATCATCTATAAAATCGCTCATTATTATCGGCTCCTTTACATATCAGATTATTACTTCGGGTTGTTTGATAATTATCATTAATAAAATGTTATATGTCAAGTTTTTTGAAGAAAAAATAGAAAATCGAACGTAAATTTATTTTTTTTGATTAAATTTGGATTGAAAACCGCCCGGCTGATAATTTACAAGAATACCGTTACTTAACAGTTGATTTAATCCCTGAAATTAAATATATATATTTAATATTTATATAAAACAAGGAATCATATTTTGGGCAATATTGTATTCGGCATTATCCTTTCAAACAAATTTTATTCAGAGACAGTTGCAAATGAACTTTTAAGCCTCGGCATTGTTTCATTCAATATTGAAAGGCCCGAAAAGGCACTGGAAGTAATGGGTGCAAAGAAAATAAATTTTCTTTTACTCGATTTTGATTTTGCCGAAAACGTAAGCTTTAAATTGATGGATGACCTTAAAAACAGCACCGGCGAGCCGGTTTATGTTGTTGCCGCCACTTTTAATTCCAGTAAAAAGTTTATCTCGGATCTTCAGAATTATTCAAATGTAATAAGCGTCATTGCAAAACCTTTTGCCAAGGAGGTTGTCAGGAACAAGATTATACTGATCCTTGACAAATTCAGGGAATATTATCCCTCCAGGAAGCACATCAGGGTTAAACCCGACGACGACGAGCTTATGAGGGCGAGTTTCAGGCTTAAAAACAACAAACATTTGTCTGCAAAGGTGATAGATGTTTCGCTTGGCGGCCTTGCCTGCCTCTTGTATTCAAAATATGATTCTCCCGAGCTGTCCGATGGCCTGCTTTTAGAACATGTCGTATTTGAAGCCGGCATAAAGGAAATAGATGTTGATGCCAAGATAATTAATAAAAAAGATACGTTCCTGGCTGTCAGTTTTACCCATTTTTACCATGATTCGTACCAAAACCTGACAAAGTATATAATGAAAAAACTTTCCGTGTGAATAAATAATATTCAAATTATTGGCATAAAATCACGAGAATAAAGGTATACTTTACCTATATATCATCTTTTTCGGAGACAAGATGCCTGTTCCAAAAGTAAAAATATTATTCATCCTGATTTTTTTCTTTTTTATCTCATTTCTTGTAATATCTTGTCTGACCGATTTCTTTTATGACAAGGATTCATTCCTCAACCCCGTTGAAAACTTCATTGAAAAAAGACTTGAATACATTCCGGCGGTCAGTCAGTTTATTGAAAAAAATGCAAAAAAAACATCATTACCGGTGCAGAATGAAAATTATATTGTCATAAGTATAGACAAAAGAATTCCTTCGATCGAGCTGGTTAACCTGCTGTTTTATTTGAAAAATTCCGGCATAAAATATCTTGTCATGGATGCAAATTACGACAAGATGATGGATTATTTAAATGAGGACATATTGAAAGGAATTTTCAGGGACAATTCCAATTTTTTCGGAGCCGTTCCCTTGAACGCAAGGAAAGGCCTGGATTTGTTTCCTGGAAGATTTTCCGGCAGCAGTGATTTGTATAAAAATTTGCTTCTGATAAACAGTGAAACAATGCCGTTTATTTTTGCCGGCTATCTCGGCGATTTGAATATTGTCAACCAGTATGAAATTCCTCCGGACAGGCTGGGTTTTGTCAATACGGGCAATTCGTTATTCAACGCCAACAATGTCGACGCGCTTCTTAAATTCGACAACAAGATCATGCTTTCGGCCCCGTTTCTTGTTTATGCGAATGAGAAAAACTGGGTGATAAACAAAATAGACTACGGTTTATTCTATTTTAATTATCATTTCAGGAAGCTTTATTACGACCAGAAAGGGAAGATGTGTTTCATGTATGATAATAAAATCAAACATGATTTGACCGTCTATAACTATGATGATATTGAAACACCGTTAAAAGCCAGGATCAATGCGGCCGATGCCCTGAACAAACTGAATGTGATAAAATCATCACTGAATGATTACAATGGTTATCTTGATGAAGAATCTTCAATCGACGGGATTTACGACATCCCGAAATACCAGGATGACAAATCAAACGCCGTTCTGCAATCGGCAAAGGACAATGCAGCCGTATGGAAAGGCTTTAAAAGTGCGAATGCAGGCAAAATCAAATCTGCATTTGTATTTATAGCACGGGACGAAAATTACGGATGGGTAAACAAATTTATCGACAAATACAACATTATGAAATACGGAACAAATTATAAAAGAATTCCCCAGGTATTTGTCATGGCATTTTGTCTTTTAATATTGATCATTTTGCTTTTTCTGTCGTTTTTACTCAAGAATGACATACTGTTTGCCAGCATCATGCCTGCTGTTTTTATCATTCTGGATTCCCTTGCATATTTCGGATTAAGGATTTTTTTTCATACGGATTTTCCGTTTGCAGTAATTTTTATAACCGTAATATACGGCATTGTTGGCGTGCTTGTCATTAATCGGCTGAGCCTCAATATATGGACAAGGGAAGTGAAAAATATTTACAAGGCATCGATAAGTGAAAAATACAACAGGATAATAGCAAATAACTGGAAGGATAAAAGATGGAGCCCTGTTGAAAAGTCATACATGTGCTCATTCATGCAGGTTGATACATCGGTACTGTTAAAAACCGATGTCGACCGTGCTGCGGCCCAATTAATCAGCGTAAAAAATGCTGAAATCGAGGCAACGATCAAGAATAATCTGGGCGTGAGAAACAATTTCAGCTCCACCAGGTTCTCATGCTATTTCGGGAATCCTGAAATTGAAAATGCCAATCATGCCGATAT
>JBJKSS010000193.1:0-3954 GCA_046703745.1 Spirochaetota bacterium | reverse complement strand
ATTTTACTCCGGTAATATTGAAAAACTTACCGACCTGAAGGATTAAAAAAATGATTGACCGCATTCTTCCGTTTATTATTCCCGTTATGCTTGCTTTACCGCTGGTTCTGTCGGTGATACTTTTTTTCCTGAGATCCGATTTTTTAAACAGGCTCGGCATAATAATTTATGCCGTGATTCATTCCGCCTGCACGGTCTGTTTATATTTCTACCCGCAGGGTTTCACCGAATATTTCAGGGTAAACCAGGTAAACATAATTTTTTTAATCGTGCTCTCCCTTCTGTACCTGGGAATATCATTTTACAATTTCAGCTACACGGGCAAATCCGAAATCGGCATAACCGGCAAAACCTATTACACGATCTGCCTTTTGAATTTCGTTGCAGCCATGACAGGGGTGATTCTGTCAAACCACCTTGCAATGCTCTGGATTTTCATAGAGGCAACGACACTGACAAGCGCATACCTGATTTATTTCGAGCACAAAAAGTCGTCACTCGAAGCCTCATGGAAATATATTTTCATCTGTTCGATCGGTATTTCGCTTGCATTCATGGGGATCATTTTCTTATCCAAAGGCATGCCGCATAACTCTTCGTTGTTTTTCGACGATCTTTACAGAAACGCAAAATCGATCGATCCGCTCTGGTTAAAGCTTGCATTCGTATTCATCCTGATCGGACTGGGAACAAAAATGGGACTCTCCCCGCTGCATGCCTGGCTTCCGGATGCACATTCCGAAGCTCCGTCCCCCATATCGGCGCTGTTATCCGGTGCATTGCTGAACGCTGCGTTCATCGGCATATTCAGGTTCAACAGGCTGATGAGCCTGGCCGGGCTGGAAAATACGTCAAGGACGTTGCTTTTGATAATGGGATTCCTGTCGATATTGTTCAGCGCGGCATTCATTCTCAGGCAGGACAACTACAAGAGAATGCTCGCCTACTCTTCGATCGAAAACATGGGCATAATTGCAATAGGCATCACCCTCGGGAAACCCGGCCTGTATGCGGCCCTGATACACGTCGCAGGGCATTCACTTGCAAAGGCATCGCTTTTTTTGACAAGCGGGAACATACTTAAAATTTATAAATCCAAAAATATAAGCGGCGTCAGAGGACTCCTTGACAGCAGCCCTGCCACCGGCTGGATATGGATATTTTCCCTTGTGGCGATTGCGGGCATACCGCCTTCCCCGATTTTTTTCAGCGAGTTTCTTATCGCAAGATCGTTTTTCGAGCATGGCGAATACCTCCTGCTTTTTCTGTTCCTCTTCCTGCTTACCATTGTGCTGTTCGGTCTTGCCAAAAATATTTTCAGGATGACATCGGGTTTTTCGGAAATAAAACCGAAGAAGCTGTCGTTTTTATACTTTGCACCGCAGATCATATTCCTGTTGATACTGCTGATCATCGGCCTTGGGCTGTCCGGCAACATCAACGGCATTTTTGCAAATGCGGTGCAGTAACAACAAGGATCAAAAAATGAAGTGGCTGGTTTCCAAAAACTGTAAAACTTTCGCCTTGAATAAAATTCCCGTTTTCCAGATTAATGAGCTTTGCAGGGAAATAATTGAAAAATGCAAAGGCGACAAAAGGGTCATCTCGATGCTTTTCATCGATCCCCTGGTTTATGTAGTCCTTGCGGATGATGAAAATTCATGCCTTCTTGCAGGATCGGCAAAATTGGGAAAAACCAAATCTTTCCCTTCGATTACAAAGGAAATCCCTGCGTTCAATTATTTTGAGAGGGAATTGTTTGAGAATCACGGCGTGGTTCCCGAGGGGCACCCGTGGTTATAACCCGTGAGGTACCCGCACGATGCATTCAAAAATAATAAAATTGAGGATTACCCGTTTTACAGGATAGACGGCGATATGATTCATGAGGTTGGCGTCGGGCCTGTACATGCCGGAGTGATAGAGCCGGGGCATTTCAGGTTTATATGCACTGGAGAGAAGGTGCTGCATCTCGAGATACAGCTTGGTTACCAGCACAGGGGCATCGAGAACCTCATGAGACAAAATCTTAACTCCGGCAATTATTCTCCCGCCCTTGCAGAATCAATCGCGGGCGACACTGCTGTCGGGCACGGCCTTGCCTTCATTCACCTGGCGGAAGCGCTTTCCGGCATTGCAACTGACAAGCGGTCGATGGAGATAAGGGGCATTGCCCTTGAAATGGAAAGAGCCGGCATCCATATCGGCGACCTGTCTGCGATTGCAAACGACATTGCTTTCCTGCCCGGAAATGCAGTTTTCCAGGCAACAAGAACCCTTGTGATCAATACGCTTTTATCAATATGCGGGAGCAGGTTCGGCAAGGGGCTCATAAAGGCAGGCGGTGTCAATTATGACATAAGCAGCGAAGATGCGGAAAGAATCAAAAATACGCTTGTCAAGGTAAAGGCGGATGTAGAGCTTTATGCCGGTATGATGCTTTCACAGGCCACGGTGCTGTCAAGACTGGAAGACACCGGCGTTGTGACAAAAAAGCAGGCGCATCTCTCAGGACTGGTCGGGCTCTCCGCGAGGGCATCGGGCATAAGCATGGATGTAAGGCAGGATCATCCTTTCGGGGTCTATGAATATTCGACTGTTTACAAACGAACCATGGAATCCGGCGATGCATTTGCCAGGACATATCTGAGGTACCTCGAGACCATCCAGTCGCTCGATTTCGTGCTGGAACAGCTGGACAATCTTTCGGAATACGAAAAGCCGGCGGTGCATTCCCAAAAAATGAAACCGGAAAGCATGGCAGTTTCAATGGTCGAGGGCTGGCGGGGCGAGATAGTCCATACTGCCGTAACTGACAGCAAGGGAAAAATTGTCAAATACAGGGTGAAGGATCCTTCATTCAACAACTGGCAGGGGCTGGCCCTTGCGGTGAGAAACAATGAAATATCGGATTTTCCGCTCTGCAACAAGAGCTTCAACCTCTCGTACTGCGGATTTGACCTTTAAAACGGAGAAATACAGATGATCGATCTAATCAAGTCAAGAATCAATCACGGAAACCAGGCAATCATGGATATAAAAAAAGCCGTGATTAATGAAAAATTTACCGGCATGCCCGTCATTAATAAAAACAAGCCGAAAGAATTAATCAAATGCCGGGCCGTGTGCCAGACAGGAGCAATCAACGGGGAAAACATGACAATTGACCTTGGCAAATGTATTTTTTGCAGGGACTGCGAAAGACTGTTTGGTGATGAAGTAATCAGGTTCACGAATTTTCATAAAATGTCGGCAACTTCCCGGGAAAAACTGATAATAGGCCCGGATACGACAATTGACGGCTTTGAGAAGAATGCGGTAATCGTGAATAAAAAAATCAGGGGATTATTCGGCAGATCCCTGAAATTGCGCTCTGTCTCCGCCGGCGGCTGCAATGCGTGCGAGCTGGAATTGAATGCAAGCCTGAATGTCAATTTCGACATGGGCAGGTTCGGCATAGAAGTCACGGCATCCCCCAGGCATGCAGACGGGATAATTATAACCGGGCCGATAAGCGAAAACATGGTATTCGCCCTTGAAGAAACATACCTTGCAATACCTGATCCGAAGATCGTAATCCTTGCAGGCACATGCGCCATTTCCGGCGGATTGTTTGCGGGGTCAAAAGCGATCAGCAGGGAATTCCTCGACAAGTACAGGATTGACCTTTATGTGCCCGGCTGTCCGTTCCATCCGCTTACCCTGATAAACGGGATCCTCGGGCTTCTCGGGATTTAAAAATAATCCGGCAATCATTTCTTTAAACAACATAACCAGCCGGCATACAATTTTTCAGGTGGAATAAACCAATGAGGGGAAATACCAAAAGAAGATTTTGACAAAATGAAGAAGGATCTGGAATAATTAAAAAAAACCGGCAGCAATTTTTAATTGTGCCGGTTTTTGTCATAATTGAATGCCTGCCGGATTATTCCTTATTGTCTTCATCACTTT
>JBJKSS010000192.1:0-10127 GCA_046703745.1 Spirochaetota bacterium | reverse complement strand
TAACGATCAATCCGGTCATATAAAAGACATAGCGGAGAAGATCAATGTACTTTCCATTAATGCTTCGATAGAATCCTCCAAGGCAGGAGATTACGGCAAAGGATTCAGTATAATCGCAAGGGAGATAAAGGAACTGGCGGAAGAAACACAGAAAATAGTAAAGGGAATTTCGACTTCAATTAGCGATACTAATGAAATTGCAGGCAGCATAATGAGCCGATTCAAAATTAAATTTGAAAAAATTTCCGGAGATATGGATAATCAAAAGAATGATTTTCAAGAATTTCATCAAATACTTGACGGGTATTACAGTGAATTGAATGAAATATTCTCATCTATATTCGGTGTGACCGATGACATTATAAAGCATATTAACAAATTCAACCCGGTTTTCCAATTGCATGAGATATCGATCCAGGAAATGGGCAACCTTGACACAATCATCATGAATTTTCTCAATGACAACAGTGAGGAGATGGAGACAATCATTAAGTCAACTGACAGGTTAAAGAAGGAGGAGATTCTCAACAAGCTGCTAAACTCGGTTGAAAAAAACATCACTACAGGCACAGAAATGGAAGTACTGAACAAGGTTATAGAGAAATATTCCCTTGCGAGAAGCTTTAAGAGGGAAGAGGAGTGCAGCAAGATCGAGATATTTTAAAAACATTTGAACGAAATTTAAATTTAAACGAGGAGGTTTGAATGGAAATTACAAAAAGAAAGGCCCTCACAGGGTCCAGGTTTTTGAGTTTCGTGCTTAACGACGAGGAATACTGCATCGAGATCCTGAAAATCAAGGAAATCATGGGCATGACCGAGATCACTTCAATACCCCAGACTCCGGATTTCATCAAGGGGGTCATAAATTTGAGGGGTACGATTGTTCCGATCATAGACCTGAGGTTGAAATTCGACATGCAATTCAACGACTACACAGACAGGACATGCATCGTTGTAGTTGAGCTTTCTTATGACGGGGAGCTTACTTTGATGGGCATTGTGGTTGATTCTATTCAGGAAGTAATAAACATTCCCGAGGAAAAAATTTCAAAAGTGCCTTATATCAATGCAAAGATAAAATCGGAGTATATAGAAGGCATTGCGGAAGCCGGGAAAACCATTAAAATAGTTCTTAATATTACCAAAGTTTTGACTGAAGAGGAATTTGTGATGATAAAGGATATCGATAAGGGGAAAATATACAGGTCGAAAACAGCCGCTAAAAATAACGGAACAGAAGATGAAAACGAGTAAATTAATTTTAGTAAAATTTTAAAATTTTTTGGAGGAATAAAATGAGCAAAAGGAAAATGAGTGTTGGAGTTAAACTGATTATAAGCTTTATAGTTGTCTCCCTAATCTCTCTGGTTATAGGAGTGATTGCCATTTATAACATGAATACGATCAATGGATTCAATGACAGGCTCTACAAGAATGCATTGTTAGGTCTCTCATATACAAAGGAAGCCAATATTGACATGCTGTACATGGCCCGTGCTGAAAAAAATATAATACTTGCAAGTACAATGGACGACAGAAATGGTTACATAAAGCAAAGTGAAGATTATCAAAAATTGTATCTTGATAATATAAAAAATGCCAAACCATTATTTTATACGGATGATGGAAAGCAAAAAATTAAAGATATAGAAGATGCATACAACAACTGGATAGTGCTTCATAACCAGGTAATCGATCTTGTAAAAAAGGAAAATCTTAATGAAAAAAAGGCGTCTTCAGATTTATCCATGGGGCTTGCAAGGGACAAGGTGAATATTCTTGACAAAGACTTGACAGATTTAACGAGAATAAAAGAAGCCAATGCCAAAGATATGGCCGATCAGGGGACAAATACATTTATTACGAGCCTGATTATAATGATTGTTATCGTAATAATAGGGTTCTCTCTGGGGTTGACGCTTGGGATAGTTATTTCCCGGGGCATATCCAGGCCAATCACGGAAATATCCGATTCATTGAAAAGCTCGGCTTCGCAAATCGGTGTCGCATCAAACCAGCTTTCCAGCTCTTCGCAGGAAATTGCAAACGGTGCGACGGAACAGGCTTCTTCGATAGAAGAAACGACATCCAGCATGGAAGAACTTGCAAGCATGGTTAAACAGAATGCGGGCAACGCCCAGGAAGCGAGCACCCTTGCAGAGAAGGCCGCAGAATCTTCCCAGACGGGTCATGCCCAGATGGAGTCGATGCTTGTGTCCATGACTGACATCAACAAATCGAGTGAGCAGATAAAGAAGGTTATAAAGGTCATAGACGACATAGCATTCCAGACAAATATACTGGCACTCAATGCAGCAGTCGAGGCGGCAAGGGCTGGCGAAGCAGGAATGGGATTTGCGGTAGTCGCAGACGAGGTTAAAAACCTTGCAAACAAGAGTGCAGAGGCCGCAAAGGAAACAGCAGACATGATAGAAGATTCCATCAAGAAAACGGAACTGGGCTTGCAGACGGCGACAAGACTGGGGGAAATATTCAAGGAAATACTTGCATCGGTCAAGAAGGTTGCAGACATGTCGAAGGAAGTCGAGACCGCTTCCAAACAGCAGGACACCGGGATCAACCAGGTAAACAAGGCCATTGTGCAGTTTGACGAGGTTGTTCAGGAGAATGCAAGCTCCGCAGAAGAAACCGCAAGCTCGGCTGAAGAGCTCCTTGCACAGGTTGAAACGTTAAACGATATTGTAGGTAAACTTATTTATCTTGTGACGGGTAAACAGGCTGTTCTGGATGATTATGCCGCCGTAAAGCATTCTGTAGAACACAGGGAAATTGCGGACAGGAGAGTTGATATAAAGAAGAAGAGGGAACCTGTAGTTAACGGTACCAAGCAGAAGCAGCTGACGCATTCCTCAAACCTTGCCAGGGTAAAAGATAAGAAGGAAGTTTCTCCGGAACAGGTGATCCCCTTTGAAGAAGATGAGGAATTCAGGGAAATAGATTGATGTTTTTTAGCAATTCTGCCGGATAGGATTATCCGGCAGAATTTTCAAAAAAATAATGGAATCAAGGAATTTATGAATTATTCGGATTTGAAAGACTTGATCAATAATATAATACCAGCGATCATCAATTATGAAGACGGCAACCTTGTGGAGATATCCGGCATCATCAATGAATTCCGAAAATTCATAAAGGAAACGGCAGGGATTGATTCAATAAAAGGAATAAACGCCATCATATCATCCGTGCTTCAGTTTCTTATGAATGGAGGGAGCAAGGCCGATCATGATGAATCATTAAACCGGGGCATAGAGCTGCTGTTGAAGGCCCTGGGCAGTCTTGAAGAACCGGAAGGCATTGATGAATCTTTAAAAGAAGAAATCACATCGTTTGAAAACCGGCATGGCGGATTTTTAACCGGTGCCAAAGAGTCAAAGCATGAAGGGGAAAAAACTGATGCCGGCAAGGCGAGGCCGATCGATGATATGCAGATGAACTCCGATGCATTCAAGATTTTTCTTGTCGAAGCTGATGAAAAACTTGTAAATGCCCAGGATTACATTCTCGGGCTTGAGGATGACCCTGAAAACAGGGAGTTTACCAACTTGCTTTTCAGGGTTTTTCACACGATCAAGGGAGAATGCGGTTTTTTGAAGATTCCAAAGTTGGGCGAAATTTGCCACAACCTTGAGAGCCTTCTTGACCTCATGAGGACCGATAAGCTGAGGGTTAACGGACGGATTATAGACATTCTCTTCAAAGGGCTTGATTTTTCGGCGACAATTGTCAATTCGTTGAAAAAAGATGATGCATCGATTTTTGATAAAATTTCAATTGAAGAATTCATAACGGATGTTACGGGAGAGGCAGAGAAGGCCGGTTTGTTCATAGGGGGCATTCTCCGGAAGCAGAGCAAAATGTCAAAGGAAAAAGTCGATGAGGTGCTTCAGAAACAGAAGGACATGAATTATGCCAAGAAGTTTGGCGAAATAGCGGTTGAGAGCAATCTCGTAACACAGAAGGCTGTGGATGAATCCCTCAATGAACAGAAGAAGGCAATTGAAGAAACCGGGGTGAAGAAAGAAAAAATCGACCCCATCATAAAGGTAAAGGCTTCACAGATAAATTATCTTGTCGACATGGTGGGCGAGCTTCTCATTGCAGAAGACCAGTTGACTGCAGACCAGATGAATGCCAACCAGCTTAAAAAGATTACAAGGCAAATTCAATATGCCGCTATGCAGCTAAGAACTGTAAAGGTGAAGAATCTGTTCCTGAACATGAAGAGGGTCGTCAGGGATGTTTCGAAAAATCTAGATAAAAATGTTAATACCCTGCTTTTTGGTGAAGAACTTGAAATAGACAGGAACCTGGTTGAAAACCTCGAGGAGCCCCTCGTGCATCTTATAAGGAATTCCGTTCATCACGGCATAGAAAGCGCCGATGAGCGCAAGCAGAAAAATAAAACGCCGGAGGGTAATATAACGATAAGTGCTGAAAGAAAGGGCAACAGCATTGTGATTGGTGTTGAGGATGACGGAGCAGGGCTTAGCAGGGAAAAAATTTTGAACAAGGCTATAGAAAAGCGTCTCGTAGGGACTGAAGACAAAAACAGCCTTAGCGATAATGAAATATACAATCTTATTTTTCTTCCGGGTTTTTCTACTGCTGAAACCGTCGATTATGTTTCAGGAAGGGGAGTAGGAATGGATATAGTAAAATCTGCTGTTGTTTCAAACCGCGGCAGGGTTGAAATTAAAACCGAGAAGGGCAGGTACACGCGGACTAACCTCATCTTTCCTCTTTCAACTGCGATCATTGACGGGATGATTATAAAAAGCTCAGGCGATTTCTATATAATTCCGGTTTCACAGATCATAGAGTCCCTTAAAGTTACAAGCGGCATGATCAACACGATCAATGGCAGGGAGGAAGTGATTAACCTCAGGGGCGAGATCATTCCTGTTATAAACTTAAGCCGGTATTTCAACAGGCAAATTGCAGCGGCAGGGGACAGGGCTGAAATACTCGGCGTTATTGTTGAAAACAGCGATAACAAAAAATATGCCCTTATAGTGGATGAGATTATCTCCAAAAAGGAAATTGTAGTCAAATCATTGGGATCGAAATTTAAGGATATAAAGGGTATTTCCAGCGGTACCGTGCTGCATGGGGGGCATATAGGATTTGTGCTCGATGTTGAAGAGCTGATCGGAAGTTCCAAAAATACTTGAGTTGTATGCCAAACGATTAATATAAATGGAGGATAAAATGAAAAGAATATTACTGGTGGATGATTCCACAGCGATAAGGAATATAATAAAAACCGCGCTTTTCGGTGAATTCGATGTAATTGAGTCGGAAAACGGGAAGATTGCGCTTGACATGGCGATATCTAATGACATCAATCTTTTCCTGCTTGATGTTAACATGCCCGTTATGGACGGAATATCCTGCGTGAGGGAAATCCGCAAGCTCGGAAAATATGGCAACGTTCCTATTATAATGCTGACCACCGAAACTAAGGACGAAAAGAAAAAGGAAGGCAAGGAAGCCGGCGCAAACGGCTGGATCGTAAAGCCCTGTGAACCGGATAAACTCCTTGATGTAATAAGGAAAATGATCTGACATATTTGAATAAGGAACAAAGTGTTACAGATGGGACTCGACTACAATTATATAAACCTTCTTCGTGAACTGATTCATGATAGACTGGGCATTTATATTTCTCAGGAAAAGGATTACCTTATAGAAAGCAAGCTTGCCAGACTGCTGCAGAAAACCGGAAGAAGCAGTATCGCCGAGTTTTATAATTCTCTTAAAAACAATGACTCGGAAGCATTCGAAAGCCTCGTAAGATACATCACAACAACCCACACATTTTTTTTCAGGGAAAGCAAGCACCTTACGATTCTGAAAAATGACATACTCATAAAGAAGAATGAAAAACCTTTAATCTGGGTCGCCGCATCATCCACCGGCGAGGAAGTGTATTCCATCATAATCGAACTGTTAGAAAGCGGAATCGCGGATTTTTTCATTGTTGCAACAGACATAAACAGGGAGGTTCTTGCCCACATGAAGGGGGGAGTTTATTCCGAAGACAGGATGAGGGAAATGAGCGATGAAATAAAAGGAAAGTATTTCACCAGAGTTGCTGGGAAGGGCAATTATTACAAGATCAAGGATCATCTTAAAAAATTCCTGATAGTAAAAAAGATAAACCTTATTCACAGGATGAGATTTGAAAGAAAATTTGATTATATATTCTGCAGGAACGTTCTTATATATTTCAACAATGAAACGCAGAAGGTTGTAATAGACAACCTTCTTGATAATCTCAATGATCTGGGGTATCTCTTCGTCGGTCATTCCGAGAGCCTTTTTCACATTACAGGGAAGGTTGAGTCCGTTTTCTCTTCTGTATATAACAAGAAACTCTAAAGGGGTTTGGCCGTGTATGAAAATTATTATCTGAAGCCGGGTTATATATATGTGTCGAAAAGCCCGACCGTGATAAATACGGTCTTGGGTTCATGCGTCAGTATATGCATTTTCGACAAGAAAAATAAATTCGGAGGCATGAACCATTTCCTCATGCCCAGGCAGATGAATGCCGATGGCAAGACGACGAAATACGGGGATGTTTCAATAAGGGAAATGTTCAGGACATTCATCGAATTCGGAGCGGATAGGAATTATCTCGTGGGGCAGATAATAGGCGGGGGTTATTTCAGGGAGAGCAAGGAGTCAAGGAAGATTTCCGAGGAGAATGCAAGGGTGGGAAGGGAATTGCTCGGCATGCTTGGAATAAAAATTGTTTTTGAAGACACAGGAGGGACTTTCGGAAGAAAGATCACTTTCTACACTGATACGAACAGGGTCATTGTCACAAAGATAAAAAATATCAGGGATTTTGAATATAACGGGGAAGAGATTCTTTATGGATAAGATCAATGTTTTTATAATAGATGATTCTGCGGTTGTCAGGGAAATACTTGCAGAAAAGCTCTCGAAGCATCCGAGGATCACTGTTGTCGGCACTGCAATCGATCCTTTCGTTGCAAGGGAAAAGATCGTCAAGCTTAAAGTTGATGTAATAACACTCGACATAGAAATGCCCAAAATGGACGGCCTTACTTTTCTGAAATATCTCATGAAATACTATCCGATCCCGGTGATTGTGGTAAGCTCCCTTGCCGACAAACAGAACAGGGCTTCCATGGAAGCGCTTGAACTCGGAGCAGTTGACATCGTGCCTAAACCGGGCGGTCCCTACAGCGTGAATGACATTATAGATTTGCTTACTGAAAAAATCTTTGCTGCTTCTGAAGTTGATTTTGAGAAGATCAAGATGATATCGAAAAAAAACATGATCGAAAACAAGATTAACAACAAGATGAAATATCTTTCAAGGATCAAGACAACCAACAAGCTAATCGGCGTCGGTGCTTCGACAGGCGGTACAAGTGCCATGGAAATTTTTTTTAGGGGATTCGACATAGATTTCCCGCCAACACTGGCCGTGATTCACATGCCGGAAAAATTCACGGGGACATTCGCCGCAAGGCTCAACGACCTGTGCAGGGTGAATGTAAAGGAAGCTGAAAACAACGAGCGGGCCCTGCCTGGAAATATATACCTTGCACCGGGCAATTATCACATGATTGTGAAATCCATAGGCACCGATAATATAATAAAAATCCTGAAAGGGCCCAAGGTTCACGGGCAGAGGCCGGCTGTAGACATATTGTTTCAGTCGATTGCCGACAACATAGGTGAAAACAGCATCGGCGTGCTGCTTACAGGCATGGGCAAAGACGGAGCTGCCGGCATGCAGAAGATGAAGAATAACGGGAGCATTACCCTTGCCCAGGATGAGGCTACATCGATCGTTTTCGGAATGCCCAAGGCGGCGATCGATCTCAATGTCGTGGATTATGTACAGCCGATTGACAGGATAGCGGACAAATTGAAAATTTTATTATATTAAAAAAACAAGAGAGATGGTTATGATCAAGATTTTGTATTATTCATCCGGCAATGAAAGATTGACGGAAAATTTCAACAAGGAGAAATTCAGGATTTTTGAAATGAAGACACTGAAGGATCTAATAATATTCTTACTGAACAATTATGATGTTCAGGCATTCATAAGTGAATTTCATGAATCTGTCGAATCGAGAAGGACGATACTCGAAATACTTTTCAATTTCAATGAATTCCTGCCGGTATATTTCATCGACAGGGAAAACCAGGACAGAGCGTCCTATCATAAAATTCATCCGGGGATAAAATTTGTAAGATCAATCGATGAGATTTTTGTCCATTTTGAACCTTATTCAAACAAGAGGAAATATTACCGCATAAACTGGCCGTTGAATGCTATCATTGCTGATTCCATTGAATCCTTGTCCGGTCGTGCTTCAAGGAAGGGACAGATAGTTTCATTGTCATTGGGAGGTGCATACATTAATGTTTCTGATTTTAAGAATGTCAGGCCGAGTTCAGAGATAGCGTTAAGGATTATTTTTGCGAATTTCACTTTTTTGGTAAATGCAAAGGTAATAAGGATTGCCGGGAACAGTAACGAATATCAGTCAAAGTCGGCCGGCATAGCCGTAGAATTCCATGATGTTACCGATGCAACGAAGAAATTCCTCAATACGATCATAAATGACAGGGTGATTTCCATGCTTTTTAGGGAATTAAATGGGAAGTAAATGGAATAAAATATTAAATTTGTAATTTTTTTGGATTTTCCATAGTGGTATTGAAGAATTTATAAAAATTAAAGATTAATCTGTCGATTCTGCTATTCTTCCCTTGAAATTAATTCATAAAAGTATTAATTAATCTATGATAATTATGTTATAATAATATCTTCTTTATATTAAAACTTAGCAAAATCTTGCCTTCGTTTTTAAAGCATATAAGCTGTTGATTAAATGACGCTTATATTTTAAAGCGGTAATAATCAATTTATGTTTTAAAATTACTCAAGGTATAATCCTAATTCAGGAGAGTTGTTTTGAAAAAAAACATCGTTAAAATTAATTCGGAAAAATGCAAGGAATGCGGATTGTGCATTGTGGAATGCAGAACGAATGTCCTCGCTGTTTCCAAAGAAGTGAACAAACAGGGGTATCATCCCGTCAGGGTAATTCAGCCGGAAAATTGTACGGGATGCACCATGTGTGCGATTGCCTGTCCGGAGGCTATAATTGAAATTATCAGGGAAGAGGATTAATAATATGAACAAAAAAATATTAATGAGAGGCAATGAAGTTCTGGCTGAGTCTGCAATCAGGGCGGGCTGCAGGTATTATTTCGGCTATCCGATCACTCCGCAGAACGAATTGCCGGAATATATGTCCAGAAGGCTGCCCGAGGTCGGCGGTGTTTTCATACAGGCGGAGAGCGAGCTTGCATCAATCAACATGGTGTTCGGTGCAGGTGCATGCGGAGCCAGGGTGATGACATCCTCGTCTTCTCCCGGAATTTCACTCATGCAGGAAGGTATGTCATACATAGCCGGTGCCGAAACCCCCGCGGTTGTGGTGAACATGATGAGAGGCGGCCCCGGTCTTGGCGGAATAGCAGCGGCACAGGGCGATTATATACAGGCCGTAAAAGGCGGCGGGCACGGGGATTACAGGACAATTGTAATAGCCCCTTCCACGGTACAGGAAATAGCCGATCTGACGGTCAAGGCTTTCGATCTTGCGATGAAATACAGGATGCCTGTTATGATTCTGGGAGACGCAGTGCTGGGTCAAATGTCAGAGGGCGTGATTCTCCCAGAAATGAGGGAAATAAACGATAAAAAAGACTGGGCCGTGGGACAGGGGAAAGAACAGGTCATCATCAGGTCACTTTATCTTGTGCCGGAAGACAGGCTGGAAAAGCACAACATTCATTTACAGGAAAAATATAAAAAGATTAAAAATGAATACGTCGAGTTTGAAAAATATGATATGGACGACGCAGAATACATGATTGTTGCTTATGGCACAACGGCAAGGGTCTGTAAGGATGCATGCGAACTGTTGAGGGAACGGGGAATAAGGACCGGTCTTTTCAGGCCGGTCAGCCTTTGGCCCTTTCCAGCCAGTCAAATAAATGACTGCCTTGACAGCATCAGGAAGGTTATTGTAATCGAA
>JBJKSS010000191.1:0-4249 GCA_046703745.1 Spirochaetota bacterium | reverse complement strand
AAACTTTCCATTATGCCTGGATTCAGACTGTACCTGTTAGAATGCCAGCTTGCACTTTTACCATCATCGAGAGAACGAAGCCAGCTGAAATTACACTTGAAAAATTTATCCATTTTTATGGAGGTCTCTTCCGGAATAAACCAGGGAAAGCAGAAATAAAGGGTATTGATGCCGATTTCCTCGAACATTCTGGCGAATTCATACAGCTTCCCCGTCATGTTTTCGCTTATCGTGCAGTTCACTGAAACTTCACCCTTGAAAATGGCTTTTTTTTTCAAATCCAGAAGCATTTTAATATTCTTCATAACCTTCCGGTACGTTCCCCTGCCCCTCACTGCATCATTCTCCTGCTCGAAACCCTCCACGCTTACCAGCATGGCAAGGTTGGACGATACCTTAAGGATCGGATCGAGTTTTTTTTCAATATCAATGCCGTTCGTACAGAATACCGTCCAGCGCGGATCCTTTTCAAGCATGCCGGCCAATCTGTCAAGCTCGCCATAGCATAACGGCTCACCGCCCCAGAGATAAAGGTTGGATTTGATCGCCGATGTTTCACCGAGAATCTTTCCAAGTAGCCCCGGATCAATCTCGCTGTCACGGAATGTTTTATCATAATTGTTGTAAAATCCCTCTTCGTTCCATTGAAAACAATGCTTGCATCTCAAATTGCATCTGTTGGTTAACTGAATTCCTATTTCATCCGGCAAATCCATTGAAAACGATGGATCTCTGGCAAGATTATTTTTCCCTGCCGCCATGTTTCGAATAGTGCGTTTTATACGTTGAAATGATTTTACATCAAATTTCACTTTTGTTTTCGGCTGCATTTTTTCCTCCACATGTTCAGGAATTTCCAGGCTTTATCAATTAAGGCACCGGCTCAAATTCCTTTTTATATAATCCTCTACATAATCATGCGTGTCCCGGCGTTTCAACAGATTATTATGAATCAATTCCAGTCTTTCAAAGGAATATCCGTCAGCCTTCCATTTTTCATAAGGAATCCCAAACTCCAGGCATTCCCATAACTCTGCGTTATTTTTTTCATAATCTCCGAACGGATCAAGCATGATCAACGGGGTCGCGGATGACAGCGAATCCAGCAGTGTTGCACCGCCCGGTTTGCTGATAATGGCGTTGCTTCTCCTGATCACATCGTAAAGCTCATGATATTCCTCCCTGTTCATGAAAACAGGCTCCTCATTTTTTTTTATTTCGCCGAATGGCGGAAATTCATGACGATTATTTATGTTTTTGAGCCATGGCGACCAGCCAGGATCTATCATATAATACCTGTTATCTTTACCCGTTCCCTCGAGCGTTTCTTCGATATCGTAAGCCACTATATCAAGATGAAGATGGTTTTCTTCAAGTTCAGGAATTACACCTTGATATGTACCCATCCCCCAGCCCCCGCCGTGAATTACATAACGGTTGTTCCTGCTGCGAAACGGTATCGGCTCGTCCTCACTAACAGAAATTTCATAATTAAGTTTTTTACTTTCACCGCTGAACAGCCATATATTATTATGCATAAGACTCTCTTCACTGAAATGTTTCCATGATGCAGAAATCGCCGCATCCATGTGAATTATGTCAATATTGAGTTTTTCATCACCAAGTCTTTTCATATATTCGCTGACAATGGACATCCAGAATCCGGAAAAAATGATAAAATTACGCCTGTTTTCATTTATCCACAATTCAAACAAATCGTTTATTTTCCGGGTATCACAGACGGGAAATAAATCAGTTGCCATTTTCTGCCCGGTGAGGGCAATGCGAAAATTTTTGTGGAATATCTTTTTGTTATCGGCTATCCTCGAAATCTTTTCATCCTTCAATAGATTTTCAATCACCACAATATCTGTGGGAATGCCATTATTTCTCAATTTATATTCCACAAGTATTGCAGGTATATAAACGCCCAAGGCAACACCCGAGCACAATATTGTTGTTTTATATTTACTCATAGGTACCTCTTCTTCCGCAATCCATTTATATCATTAATCATGCAACGCCCGAATTTTCAAGCTTTTTACTTTTCAACAATCTCTGCGCAATCTTATTATCTATTCTTTTTGATACAGGATAATATCTGGCATTGATCCTTCCATTTTCCCCTGGCAGCTGGATCCAGATATCCAGGTCAGTATCTTCCACATAATCATTTATGACAAGTATTGTATCTTTTCTTGACATCGTTCTTAGTATGAGCTTTTTTACACTGTCAAGCTGTTTGCGCTCCATGAAATCAACCCCGATATATCTTGCATTTGCATCCAGAAATGCAGAGTCATTGGTTATTTCACCTTTCATGAAACTAAACGCAGACTCCCTGTCCATCATGAACGCATCAGGATGTTTGGCCAAAAAAAGATCGATGTTTCTGTCGTATGAGGGAATATTTTCCTTATTTATCACAAAATCATTACGAACGCCATGATACTGGTGAATAACTTCCAGCCTCGAATTTATAATTATATCCACATTTTTTTCAAAGAGCGCATAACCCAATTCAACATCTTCAAGCCCCCAGCCCTTGAATGATTCGTCGAACCCTCCGGTCTTTTCAAGAAATTTTTTTGGCACCGCAACATTGCAGCTGTATAGCTGCATCCAGGGATACTGCAATGCATTGATATTATATGAAGTAATTTCATACAGAAAATGCCTGAATTCCAGTATATCAAGTCTGTTGTAATCAAAACGGTTATTACGGAAAATATCACATGAAGTAATGTCATAAAAAGTATTCTCCTTGTTCAATAAGAGCCTGTTACCTATCACGGCAATCTCATTGCTTACTGAAAAGCATCTTTCAAGCTCTTCAAGATAGTCCGGCCTTACTATTATATCAGAGTCGATAAAAACAATGATTTTACCGTGGGCATTCCTCCACCCGTAATTTCTGGTTCTTGCCCTGCAAGAATCTTCACTGCGTTCTAAAAATAAATATTTTAAACTGTAATTGCGGTTTACGCCCTTAATATAACTATATGTATTATCAATTGAACCATCATCAACAAGTATAACCTCATAATGCCCGTACCCGGCCTGATAATTCAAGGCTTCAAGCGTATTCTTCAAAAGGACTTTGTTATTGTATGTTGGTATGATAAAACTGTATTTCAAAGCTGAGTGGTTCATATAATCAACTCCCGTATTTTTAAACTGTCAAATCAATTATATATGGTAAATGACAAAGATTTCATCACATCCCTGGCTTTTGCGTCTAAATCATGATTCTCTTCCATGCAATTGGAAACCACTGAATAATAAAATTTCCCCTTGAACTTTTTTTCAATGCCCATTGTTTGTCCCAAATCGCGATTAATGAACAATGTATTGCATGAGAGGGGAAGAATCCCCTTTTTATTTTCAGGCCTGAAGAGTATCCCGGATTTTTCAAATCCGGATAAAATATCATCAAACCCCACGTTATTACAAAAACCTGCCGAGAAAGAAAAAAAACTGCTTTTTGCTGAAAACTCTGCAAGGTATTTATCAATGTAATAGTTGATCAACCCCATTGACTTTCTTGCATTAATTTCAACAACTGGAACAACTTCATCATTTTTTAAAACCATTGAATCAACACAGACATTGCCATTATATCCGTCTTTTGCCAACTCTATAGCTATATTGTTCATAATTTCAAAATATCCTTTTTCACTCAAATATTTTATAAAATTTTCATCGGCAGACATAGAACCTGAGTATGAGAAATTTTGATTTAATATTTTCTGTACCGACATAATAGAACAATTCCCATTTTTATTTACCGACATCTGGCATGAAAAATCAATATACTTGTCCAGATACGGCTCCACTAAAAATTTTGTAGACAATCCTTTTTCTTCCTGCAATGAAATATGTTTTACAATCATATCCAGCATCCTTTGGGATATAATTAGAATATTCCCTTTCCCAGAAACCCCATAAAGATCCTTGATAAGGAAACCCCTGCCGCTTTCAAATCTCAACGCAGCATTTTCCAGCTCAGAACCTGAATTAATAATGAAACCGTATTTTCGGATTCCGATTCTGCCGCATAGTTCATTTGAATATTCTTTGGAATTAACTTTCCTGACAATCCCGTATTCAGGATTGTTATCCATGATTCCCCAGTTCCTGCAGGCTGATGCAGTATGTTGAAGAACAGCATACGAATCAAAACAACTGCTGCTTTTTAGTAAATTCCTGAAATACAAATTATTATATTGACCGCATAATAATTCAAATA
>JBJKSS010000190.1:0-16482 GCA_046703745.1 Spirochaetota bacterium | reverse complement strand
CCAGGGCTCAGCATGACCCAGCCGGTTAAATCGTTTTCGAAGGAATTATTAATTATCGGATTAATAAACAGGCATGATGAAGAGCTGTCCGATGATGAGCTTCCCGCCCCGGGAGAATCAGAATTGCCGGAAGATGACGAGCCGGATAAGGTATAATCGGTATTTGTTTTACCGCCGTTAAAACTTTCCTTTTCAACGGGCAGGTCAGGCGAGCAGTTGAATTGCAAAAAAACCAGGAATGCCGTAACGAACAAAAAAATTAAAAAGCAGTATTTATTCATTTGTTATCTCCTCATGATTGTCTTATATTTATTAAACTACCAAAACTGCCGAATCCTTTACAAAAACAGGAAAAATTTTTTAAAAAATTCATATCATTAAACATATTGTCTAAAAAGTATCCCGTCAGTTTCCCAGGGAAACATGGGGTTGACTTGTACCGAGCGTAGCCGAGGTGAACCCCTTGTTTCCTATAAAGTCACCGGGGTTTCCCCTAAAAACTGACAGGTTACTCAAAAAAAATAATTTGATTGACATTAAAGCTCAAAATGTGACTATTAATTCAAGGATGTTTTTTTGAGATCATTTGATGAAACCAACTGTACCTATGAACAAATAATAACCGAAATTGAAACGGGCGATATAATATCTTTCAACATCAGGAATTCCGGATTGATGAAAATCAGCGGAGAAGTGAGGAATTTTTATTTTGATAACTCGAGATTTGTCATAACTGTCTATGATTTTTTCAGGAGGGAGGAAAAATCATTTATCCTCGATAAAAACCTTAAGCTTGTTGATCCGGCAAAAATTAAAAAGATAAAAAGGAAAAACACACGGCATTCCGTCCATATTCCGTATAACGTTGAGGCGGATTCAAAAAAAGAGGGGCAGAAAAAAACCTTTGTCAAAATATTTTCGGCTCTGGTTATCATTGTGTTCCTTTTTACATCTGTACCCGGTTTGAGGATTTCATTCATCCCGACGTCATATAATTACAGGGAGTTTCTGTCAAAAAAATTTTCAATATACCAGTTGTACAATGTTGTGACATCAAGGCTCAACTATAAACCGGATGTCTACGATGAATGGATGACGCCGGATTATGCATGGACCTTTAAAACCGGGGACTGCGAGGAATATGCAAACATTATATCGGACTACCTGAACCATCACGGTGTCAAAAATTATGTCGTCGGTTTGAACCTCAGGCATCAGGCCGTGGGCCATGCGGTTGTCTTTGCGAAAATCGGCGGATTTTTTTACATGATCGATCCGACACGGGCCGTTGAAACGGCAGGAATTAAAAAACTCGCCAATGTAAACAGTCTGCGTGATGCAGTAAAAATTTATTCAACACTGCCGGTCGATATTTTTAAAATACCTTCGGTTAATTACGAAAAGGTTGTAGTTGATACGATTTATTGATTTACAACTTTTGTATCAAACTCGCGCCCGTCATTTCTGCTGGCTTCTTCATTTCCATGATGTCGATCAGTGTCGGGATGACATCGGCAAGGCAGCCGCCGGTGGATTTCAGTGAAATTTTACCTTTCTGAAGTTCGGGCCTTTTTGAAATCAGTGAAAGCCAAACGAGGTTTGTCGTATGTGCAGTCATCGGTGAATTCGTAATGTAATCGATCATGGTTTCCGCATTGCCGTGATCCGCTGTAAGCAAAACGACGCCGTTTTTGGAAAGAACTGCGTCTGTTACTTCACCGACGCACTGATCCACAACCTCGCAGGCTTTTCTTGCCGCTTCGAATACTCCTGTGTGCCCAACCATGTCGGGATTAGCAAAGTTCAATATTATGACATCGTATTTGTCGCTGTTGATTGCTTTGATGACCTTGTCCTTCACTTCGAATGCGCTCATCTCCGGCTTGAGATCATAAGTTGCAACCTTGGGCGAGGGTACGAGTATCCTGTCTTCTCCTCCGAAAACGACATCCGACTGGCCGTTGAAGAAGAATGTTACATGTGCAAACTTTTCCGTCTCGGCGATTCGAAGCTGTTTCAGATTGTTGTCCTGCAGGTACTGGCCGAAGAGGTTCGTGAGATCCGCATTTGGGAATGCGATCGTGACATTTGCCCTTTTCGATTTGTCCACGCCATCGTAATATTCTGTGAAGCAGACGTAATCGAGATTCTTGTATGATTTTACGGGGAACGCATTGAAATCATTCTCAACGAATGCCTTTGTGAGTTCCCTCGTCCTGTCCAGTCTGTAATTGAAGAATATCACTACATCGTTGTCCGCAACACTCTTGAAATCCTTGATCTTCCTCGGCTTTATGAACTCGTCGTTTTCTTCTTTTGAATATGCATCTTTAATCGCATCGTATACAGTCTCGAATGCACCTTCCGCCTTTCCTTCTGTCAAAAGATCATAAGCGAGCTGGACTCTTTCCCACCTGTTGTCCCTGTCCATTGCATAGTATCTTCCGACAATCGAGCCGAAAACTCCGGTGTTATATGCTTCAATCGCTTCATCGATTTTTTTTACGTAAACTTCAGTTGATTTTGGCGGTGTGTCCCTTCCATCCGAGAATACATGAATGATGACCTGATCTTTTTTTAATCCGGTCTCGCTTGCCAGTTTGAGAAGTGCAATGAGGTGGTCGTTGTGTGCATGGACGCCCTGATCCTGCACCAGTCCCCAGATATGGACGTTTGTGCTGCCTGCCTTTGCCTTTTTCATCGCATTGACAAGCGCATCGTTTTTGAAGAATGAACCGTCGTCTATCGTGTTATTGATCCTCACCAGTGTCTGGTAAACGACCCTTGCAGCGCCGAGATTAAGGTGACCAACTTCGCTTGAACCCTGGTTACCGGGAGGCAGTCCCACGTTTTCTCCTGAAGGCACGATGAAAGTAGTCGGATAATCCTTGATGTATTTGTCGTGGTTGGGTGTTTTCGCATGGTGGATCGCATTGCCCCTGAAATCAGGGTTGTAGCCCCATCCATCCCTTACTATTACCATATATGGAATTTTTGCCATTCTAAATATCCTTTGATTTGAAATTGATGCAGAATATTATATTTAACTGTTATAGTCAAGGGGGAATTAAGGCAAGCGAAGGTTTTTGTTTTTTTTAAGTTTTTTTAAGTTTTTTTAAGTTTGTATTTGACAGTCATTCAACTAAAGATATATTATTAGGATAAAAAAAAGTTCATTTCTATAAATATGAAATAGAACAATTAAAATTTTTTTATCTTAAAAAATGTGGAGTTTATCATGCCGGTCAATCATTCAAATGAAGATATTCAATCAAATATTCTGCAAAAATGCCCATCAGGCGTAAAGGGGCTTGATGAAATAACTTTCGGCGGGCTGCCGCTTGGAAGGCCGACCCTGGTTTGCGGGAGCGCGGGATGCGGCAAAACTCTTTTTGGGATGGAGTTCATCGAAAAGGGGATCACCGAATACAATGAAAACGGTGTTTACCTGGCATTTGAGGAGAATGAGGAAGAGCTTGTAAAAAATTTTTCATCGCTGGGGTTTGACCTTAAAAAGCACATCAGGGATAAAAAACTCATCATCGACTACGTTTATATCGAAAGAAGCGAGATAGAAGAGACGGGGGAATACAGCCTCGACGGGCTCTTCATAAGGCTCGGCCATGCGATTGATTCAATCGGCGCAAAACGTGTTGTTCTTGATACAATCGAGGCGCTTTTTACAGGGTTTTCAAACGAATCCCTGCTTCGTGCCGAGCTTAGGAGGCTCTTCAGCTGGCTAAAGACAAAAGGGGTAACCGCCATAATTACGGGCGAGCGCGGAGAAAATTCCCTAACGAGGTACGGGCTCGAAGAATACGTTGCTGACTGTGTTATCCTTCTTGACCACAGGATAATCGACCAGATTGCAACAAGAAGGCTGAAGATTATAAAATACCGAGGGTCGAAGCACGGTACAAACGAGTTTCCCTTTCTTGTTGACAGGGACGGCATATCGGTGCTTCCGATCACTTCACTGGGTCTGGAGTACGACATTTCAACTGAACATATTTCTACAGGGGTAAAAGACGTGGATGAAATGTTCGACAATAAGGGGTATTACAGGGCCTCAACGGTTCTTATCTCCGGTTCTGCAGGATGCGGGAAGACTAGTTTCGCCTCTCACTTCATTGATGCCGCGTGCTCCAGGGGTGAAAAATGCATTTATTTTTCATTTGAAGAATCCGAACAGCAGATATTAAGGAACATGAAGAGCATAGGCCTCGATCTCAGGAAATGGGTTGACAATGGCAGCCTTGTTTTCTCATCGAACAGGTCCTCAATCTACGGGCTTGAAATGCACCTCGTCTCTGCAATAAACATGATAAACCGGACAAATCCGAATATCGTTGTGTTTGACCCTATCTCAAACCTTCTGGTTGCGGGTTCGATGCTCGAGGCAAAGGCGATGCTCACCAGGCTGATCGATTTCCTCAAAACAAGGCTCATCACGGCTATTCTCATCGACCTGTCTGTTACAGGCAGCAAGATTGAAGAAACCGAAGTCAGCATATCTTCCCTCACGGACACATGGATAAAGCTTCAGAATCATGAAGTGAATCTCGTGAGGAACAGGTACATAAGCATTCTCAAATCGCGGGGCATGAAACATTCTAATGTTATCAGGGAATTTTTGATTACCGATAATGGGATTAAGGTAAAGCAATAGTTTTACCTTGGGAGTAAATAAATGGCAAAGTTTCCTTCAGAAAGAAAAAGTGATTCCCGCGTTCAAGCGGTAAGTGCATAATTTAAACGCTCCAATGGAGTTTCAAAATTGAGCACTTTTCTTGGTCTATTGTTTAACCATTTTTCTATTTGTTTTATTTCTTTATCAGAAACTTTATCAAAATCAGTTTTCTTTGGCAAGAAAAATCTGATGCGACCAATTACATGTTCAACACTGCCTTTTTCCCAACTGTGATATGGATTACAAAAATAAGTTTTCACTTTTAAGTTCTTCCCAATTTTGAGGTGATTTGCATTTTCGGTTCCATTATCGAATGTTAAACTTTTCCTGAATTTCTCTGGTAATTTTGACAACCTTTTTATGATTGCTTTTTCAACTTGATCCGCTGATTTTTCTTTTATCCTGTTTATAAATGTCAGGCGCGATGATCGTTCATGGATGACAACCAGGGAATATTTACTTTTCCTTGAAATGACTGTATCAATTTCAAAATGACCTATTGCTTTTCTTTTTTCAACAGCTAATGGTCTTTCATCAATCATCCTTCTGTTTGGTATTCGGATGGCTCTTTTGTTTAATGCAGAATGCCTTTTCCTCCTTTTTTTTCTTTGATACCATAAGAATTTTACTAAATCCGGACGTTCATTGTATATCCACATATATATTGTTTCATGACTGATCATTAAATCTGGATAATCTTTATTTATTCTGCCGGATATTAATTCTGGAGATAAATGCAGTTTTAAGTTTTTTTCGATATATAGACGAATCTTTGGATTCTTTATCCTTTCTCTGGAATGACTTTCTTTTTTACGTTTTTCAAACCTCCTTTGTGCTTGAATTGCTGAGTAACAAGACGAGTAGATCGCAGCTGAATTTCTTGATAACTCACGGGAAATTGTTGATTGATCCCTTCCGATTATTGCAGCTATTTCAAACTGGGTTTTTCCTTCATTCCGAAGAACCATAATTTTTTCTCGTTCTTCAATTCCTAATTGATTATATTTTTTGACTGTGGTATTATTTCTCATCGAGTATTCCTTTTGTGTTTTGATTTGTGGTTAAACCATTATACAATAAGGGTACTCGATTTCATATATTATTTTATGCACTTACCCCTTGAACGCGGGATTCACCAAACGATCACTGGATATTAAAACTTTATATAGCCGGTCAGACGGAAAGATCGATCGCTGCGCTTTCAAACCTCAAGAAGATCTGTAACGAGCATCTCAAGGGATGCTATGAACTGCAGATCATTGATCTACTTGTGAATCCCGACCTTGCGCGCGAGGACCAGATCCTTGCCGTGCCGACCCTTGTAAGGAGCCTGCCCCCGCCGTTGAAAAAAATCATAGGCGATCTTGCCAATACGGAAAAGGTGATAAAAGGACTTGATATCATCAAGGTAGAATGAAAAAGCCAATGGCAAAAAAAACCGGAAAATACATTTTAAGGTTATTCGTTACCGGCCTGTCCCCAAAGTCTCTCAAGGCGATTGACAATACGAAAAAGCTCTGTGAAAAATATCTTAAGGACAATTACGAGCTTGAGATAATAGATATTTACAAGGCTCCCGAAAAAGCGATCGATGAACAGATCATAGCCGCTCCTACTCTTGTAAAAAAGCTTCCTCTGCCGCTGAAGAAATTCGTCGGCGACATGTCGGGGGAGGACAAATTGCTTGCCGGCCTGTTCATCAAGAAATAGAGACAACAATATGAAAATAAAAAATCCGAATAACGATCTTTTGAACCAGATCGAAGAATTAAAACTCAAACTCGAGGAAGCCGAGGAGACCCTCTCCGCGATCCGTAACGGCGAGATAGACGCTCTTGTCGTGTCAGGCAGGAAAGGTAAAAAAATATTCACGCTTAAAGGCGCCGATTATTCATTCAGGATCCTTGTGGAGACGATGAATGACGGTGCGGCCACCATTAATTCGGACGGGATAATAAATTACTGCAACAGCCGTCTTGGTGGAATGCTCGGCGATACAATCGAAAAAATCTGCGGTTCGAGCATTTATGACTTTATCATCAAGGACGATATGAAAAAATTCAGGTCCCTTTTCAACAAGGGGCTCAAGGATAAGACGAGCGGACATATCAATGTTTTGACCCGGGAAGGAAAAATCATGCCGGTGAATATTTCGGCGAGCAGTCTTGTTCTGGAAGGAAACTCTTCGATCTGCATTGTATTCACCGATCTTACCGAACTGACCAGGATGCAGGATGACCTGAAAAAGTCGAATGAAAAACTGGAAAAAAAGGTAGAGGAGAGAACAGAACGGTTAAACAATGCAAACATGCACCTCATGGAAAGCGAGGAGAAATTTCGGATCGTCCAGGAGATTTCTCCAGATGGATTCACAATAATGCATCCTGTGCTGGGCGCCGAAGGTCTTATCGTTGATTTTACATGGGTCTACGAGAATGCTGCAATAGCACGAATGAACGGGACCGATCCCAAGGCAGTCGTTGGTCAGAACCTTCTGGAGCTTTTCCCCGGTCATCGCGGATCGCAGTTTTTTGATTCATACCGGCAGGTCGCGGAAACCGGCAAATCCAGCATTTTTGAAGCTTCCTACAAAGGTGAAACCATTGTGAATCAGACCTGGTTCCGTACTGCCGTGGTATCTATGGGGGAGGATATTGCGATCCTTTCACAGGACATTACGGAACGCAAACTATCCGAAGAAAAACTAAAAAGCCTGAACCGTGTCTTGCGAGCGTTAAGCGAATCAGGACAGCTCCTGATGTATTCTGCTGACGAAATGCAATTTATCCGGGAAGTCTGCAGGATAATTATTGAGACATGCGGGTATAAAATGGTATGGATCGGGTTCAGGATGGATGATGAAAAAAAATCGGTGAAGCCCGTTGCCCAATACGGGTTTGATGAAGGTTATATAGAGAAAATGGACATTACGTGGGAAGACACCGAGCGCGGCAGGGGACCAACCGGAACCGCTGTGCGCACGGGCGAAATAAGCATGTGCAGGAACATGCTGACCGATCCTGAGTTCGAGCCGTGGAGGGATGAAGCATTAAGGCATGGATATGCCTCGTCGATCGTTTTTCCACTCATGTCCAATGAAAATGTTTTTGGCTGTCTGACGATTTATTCTGCAGAGCCTGATCCGTTTATAGAAGACGAAATAAAGCTCCTTGAAGAACTGGCCAATGATCTCTCTTTCGGCATCATGTCATTGAGGCTCAGGGAAGAAAAAGAGAGGGCAGAGGAAGAGCTCTGCTCCACAAGGGATTATCTTGAAAAACTCTTGAATTTTGCCAATGCGCCGGTGATTACATGGGACACGCAGTTCAGGATAACAAAGTTCAATCATGCATTCGAATATCTTACCGGATATAAATCTGAAGAAGTTTTGGGAAAGAATTTTAGCGTTTTGTTCCCCGAAGAAAGCAAGAATGATTCTTTAAAAAAGATTAATCAAGCGCTTACAGGTGAATACTGGGATGTGGTTGAGATTCCGATTTTGCGCAGGGACGGGAGTATCAGGATCGTACTGTGGAACTCCGCCAATATCTACAGCGAGGATGGAAAGATCCTTATTGCAACAATTGCACAGGGACAGGACATCACAGAACGCAAGATACTCGAGGATGAATTGAAAAAGTACAACGAGGAACTTGAGGTTAAAGTTATCGAACGCACCGAGGAAGTTTATCTTGAACGTCAGCGTCTCTACAATGTTCTTGAGACACTTCCCGCAATGGTATGTCTTTTGACGCCGGATCATCATGTTGCATTCACCAACAGGGCTTTCAGGGACACATTCGGCGAGAATAACGACCGCCACTGCTATGATTACTGTTTCGGGAAGAATGAACCTTGCGATTTCTGCGAGAGCTACAGCGTGCTTTCGACAGGCAAGCCCCATTACTGGGAGGTTAATACCCCGGATGGACGGATCGTTGAGGCGCATGATTTTCCCTTTACCGATATCGACGGCACTCAAATGATCCTTGAAATGGATGTTGACGTCACCGAACAAAGACGGGCGCTTTGGGAACTCATCGAAGCGAGGACCGAACTTGAAAGGACAAAACGATTGTCCGACATCGGTGTATTGGCAGCAACGGTGGCTCATGAGCTGAGGAATCCCCTTGCAGCAATAGGCATGGCGGCACATAATATAAAAAGAAAAACAGATGATCCCAATATCGAGAAGCATGTCATGAACATCGAAAAGAAAATCGGAGAGAGCGATCAGATAATAAATAACCTTCTTTTTTATTCACGGATCAAACCGCCTCATTATGAAAAAGTGAAGATCTTCGATATCCTTGAAGAATGCGCCGAATCGCTTAAGAAACAGGATAAAAAGGAACTCAACCTTGTCAAAAATTTCGACATTGTAAGGGATAGTGTTATAGAGGCAGATTCCATCCAGTTAAAAGAGGTATTCAATAACATCCTGAACAATGTATACGATGCGATTTCCCAAAACAAGGGAACCATAAGAATTGCCGGAGAAACCGAAGAGCAGTTTGTCAGCGTGAACCTGGAAGATAATGGTCCCGGCATATCCGAAGAAATTCTCGGTAAGATTTTTGATCCTTTCTTTACCACCAAGGCAAAGGGGACGGGTTTGGGGCTTTCGGTTTGCCGGCAGATCATCAATATGCATGGCGGCGAAATATGCATCGAAAGTGAAATAGGGCGAACTTCTGTCAGGGTCCGCCTGCCGAAGCAAAGAAAAAATGCTATATAGAACCCCCTATGTAAAAATCCTTCACTCGATCGCTGAACTTCATTTCTTTGATACAGTTTCCTATTACTCTCCTGCACTTTCGGAACCAGTCATATTCTTCCAATCTGTGTTAATCTGCGAATCTGCGGACAAGAAGAATCCACAGATTGACGCAGATGTGCGGTTGATAATATTTGATCTTTTTGCATCGGCTTTCTTGTCACTTGCAAACTTCTATCAGCCTGTCGGCCACGTATTCCGCATTATCATTCTTCATTGTGGAATAAAGGGGGAGGGTGATTTCATTTTTGAACATCGCATAAGTATTCGGGTAATTTTTAATATCATATCCGAGCTTTCTGTAAAACGGCTGCATCACTATCGGGATGAAATGTACGTTGCATGCGATGTTGTATTTTGCCATTTTATCGATGATTTTTGCTCTTGTGATTTCATCTATCCCGTTTATTCTCAGCATGAAAAGATGGTAGGAGCCGGTTTTGTTTTCATTCCCATAAAAAGGATTTATGAAAATATCATTGCTTTTAAACCTTTCGAAATAGTATTCAAAAAGCCTTTTTCGTTTCGGGATAATCTCGCTGTCGTACCTTCTCAACTGGGTCCTTCCGATGCTGGCAAGAATGTCCGGCATGTTGCATTTATGCCCCGGGAGTTCTACGGAATACTCCCAGCTTGAAAGCTGCAGCTTTGCAAGGGCGTCCTTGTTCATGCCGTGGAGCGAAAACATCATGAGTTGTTTGTAGATTTTGTCGGAATCAACGCCGCCGATTTTGTTGAACATCAATGCGCCGCCCTCGGCCGTTGTGAGATTTTTGGTTGCATGGAACGAGAATAGCGAAAAGTCTGCGATGCTTCCGGATTTTTTGTGCTTATAAACCGCACCGAGTGAATGCGCCGCGTCTGCTATTACCACGGGTCTGTCAAAACTGCACTGGAGAGTGTTTTTTTTCGGCCTGTATTTTTTTTTATTTGAATCAACCGCATTGAATATCTCATCGTAATCGCACGGCATTCCGCCGATGTCGGTTGGAATGACGGCTTTTGTCCTGCTCGTTACGGCTCCGGCAATTTTATCAGGGTCGATGTTGAAATCGTCCTTTAAAACATCGGCGAATACGGGTTTTGCGCCGTGGTGCACTATTTCGTTCGCAGTGGAAACAAATGTGTATGGCGTGAGGATCACCTCATCGCCTTTGCCGATTTGAAGAAGGTCCAGAAGTATTTTTAATCCGTTTGTTGCCGAGTTGATGCATACGGTTTTGTCTGCATTGCAAAAATCTGACAATTCATTCTCAAACTGCTTTGTAACCGGGCCTGTAGTGATCCAGTTTGATCTCATTGTTTTTGCGACTTCTTCAATTTCGGCATCTGTTATGTCCGGGAGCATGAAGGGGATTTTCCTGTTTTCCATTTGTTTTTCCTCGATAAGGTATATTTAGATTGTCGGTTGACTCATCAGAGATTTGTACGGGAAGTATACAGATTTTTTTATTTGCAGAAAACCATTTATAAGCTTAAATATTTTTTTATTTGGCTGATAAAATCAATGCCATTCTTCAGTATCATATCTGCATCTTCAAGAGTTATGACGAATGTATATTCATAATCTCCAATTTGTCGCTTTTCAAAAGCTTTATTAAAATCTCTTCCCATTTCCCGGGGGAAAATGCCGGTTTTAATGTAATGTTCACCGAATGCAGAAATAATGGCTTTGTGAGAAGAAAACGTCATTTTTTTCTCAAGCATCAATGCTTCAACCGAATAAAACATTGCATAATAGACTCTGGATACAGCGGATTCATAATCTTTCTCAACGATGAGAATTTTTGCACTGTTTATATATTTTTCGGCTCTTTCGATCAGAGATACAATTTCTTTCAAGTAACAACCCCTTCCTTTTGAACATTCAATAACAGGGGACTTTTAATATTTTCGAATTCCGATTCTGAAACAGGAATAACGGAAATCAAGGTGTTATATTTCAAATTCAAATCTGTTATTATATCAATCATCCTGTCAATTTCTTCACCTTTATTGATCTCCCCTTTCAATACAACAAGCAGGTCAATATCAGAATCATCATTTGCCGTTTGTCTTGCATAAGAACCAAACAAAATTATTTTTATAAATTTTGTTTCATAAAGTTTTATAATTTCATTCTTAAAATCATTTATAGCATCTTTATAGTTCATTTTTATTGCTCCGCAAATGATCTGCACAAATCATAATTTAAAATATAAAAATAATCAACAGATTTATAACAAAAAACTGTTCCTTTTGATAATTCAGGATGCGTTTAAAGATTGGCGGTCGTATCACAGGTGATTTGTACTGCATGTATACAGATTTTTTTAAATTTTGGAAAGAAAAAAAATCCTTCAGATGAAAATCCGAAGGATTAATAATTTATTCATATTTTTCAATTTTAAAATCATCGATATTGCAGGTTAATGCTATAAAAATAGCATATAAAAAAATTAAAATTTGGAAACTTAGGATATAAGTGTGATTGTTTTTCAGGGTTATACGATTTGAAGGTTAACCAATCGGGTGATTTTATGGAATATTTATAAAAATTTTTTTTGTTTTTGTAAATGAAAATCGAATTTTGAGCGTTTAATTAATAAAAGGAGGTTGGTAAAATGAGAAAGGATTTCCATTTTGTTTTACGTAAAAGATTGAAGACCAAAATAATAAGAATTTCCAAAAAATTAAAGAAATCATATTCAAGAACAATAATTAATATTGTCGAGGATATGATGCCGTTTATTGAAAGGTACTTTTTAAACGATGTCAGGGATGAAAGGGGGGATTATAGGAAATTCGGGGCAAATGCCCATATGCATGCATACCTGGATGAAAAAACCTATAATCTGCTCAAGCATTTCACGCATAATTTGTATATTCACAGCATGGCAATAACATTGAGAAGGATTCTGGAAATATTCGTCAAATGTGTTGATAAATACGGTTTCGTGGACTTTAAAGACTGGTTGAAGCTAATAAAACACAAGCATGTATTAAAAATGGCAAAAATAACACTGGTAAAAAAAATGCGACATTTGTTGTATCGTAATGGTCAATTTGATAATTTTATTAATAGTAAGATAGAATTTAACCGTAAATTCAATATTATAGGCTTTGATTTTTCCCCCTAACCTTAATTAAAGAGGCAATTTCTCAGCAATTTATGTTTTCCAGATATTTCCTGATTTCCGTCATCTGCCAGTCCGGCGTCGAGCTTCCGCCGGTGATGCCTATTCTTTTGTATTTTTTGATTTCGTTTACATCGATGTCATCGATTGTTTCGACAAAAAAGGCACTGCTTATCTTTCTGATTTTTTCGAAAAGGGTTGCGGTGTTGGCGCTCATTTTATCACCGACAACGATCATCGCATCAACCTGTTTTGCCAGATTAACTGCATTTTCCTGTATCCTCACGGGGAGGCTGCATAATGAGGTGAATATTTTTATATCCCCGAATTTTCCCTTCAGTTTCTCGCAGACTGCCAGGAACGTATCGGAGTTCATCGTTGTCTGGCTTAGCAGGGCAGGATTATCTGTGTCCGGCGGGATAGAGTCGATCTCTTCAATGTTCTTTATTATGTAGTATGGGTTCCTGCAATAACCGGTTATTCCCATGACTTCCGGGTGGGTGGCCTTGCCGAAGAGAATAATAGTGTGGCTTTCGTCTGATAATTTTTGAGCCAGAAGCTGCACCTGTTTTACTTTCGGGCATGTGAAATCGAAAACGGTTTTGCCGCTTTTTTGAAGTTTTTTTTCTTCTTCCGGGTGAATGCCGTGCGCTCTTACTATAACACATTTGATTTTGTCATCGGACAGAATTTGATCAAGGTTTTTGACCAGGATTATGCCTTTTTCCTCTAGTGATTTTAATGCAAATCTGTTGTGCACCATTTCGCCGTAAATGCGTAAGTCGGAATGATTTTCAGCCGCTTTAAATGATCTTAAGAAGGCCCTTTTGACGCCCATGCAATACCCGGCGTATTTTGATATAATGATTTTCATTTGACACCTTGTTATTAAGGATTTTTAAAATTATAATGCAAAAATCGTCCGGAATAAAATATTTTTAATAAAAATTTAATTAATTTCTGCCTGTTACCGATAATTTAAACGATATTATCATAATTACATTAATTTTGTATGGATGGGGAAAATGAAAATACGGGTAGCAATATTATTCTTGTTGATTTTCTCGCTAAAACTGACGGCTTATGAGGAAACGCTGATTGATTTTAATAATCTCGGTGATACGATGATAGATTTTTCTGCCTCGGCTGGTGATGTCTGGACCGCAGACCAGAAAAAAATGATGAGGATGGATTTAAGCATTCCCAACTGGTCGATCAGGGTGAATGCATCGAGCTGGACGGTTGAAGCAAGGG
Source organism: Spirochaetota bacterium (assembly GCA_046703745.1). Taxonomy (GTDB): domain Bacteria; phylum Spirochaetota; class GWE2-31-10; order GWE2-31-10; family JAFGQB01; genus CAZHHK01. The sequence goes on along the minus strand of JBJKSS010000190.1, from coordinate 2,645 downwards.
ACAAAACAAGACTATTGGCCGTAAATAATTCTCAAAACTATCCGGGCATAACAGTGCTTGGTGTCAAGGTTTATTTCCCGCAAAGATATGCAAATTCCTATGTTATGATTAAGCCTCCTTTTGTAATACCATTTTTCTATGAGAAAGATAAAAATAATCCGACAGGACTTGGTGATATGTTCCTCAACAAGGGGGTAGTGAGGAACGTAGGTGTTTTACGAAGGGTAACTGTCAGATTCCTTGGGAATAATTTCAAGTATGCCCTGTATATAAGGCTGGAGGATAATAACAGCCAGGTTAAGGATATTTATATAGGCTATCTTGATTTTGTCGGCTGGCGTACCAAGTCATGGATAAACCCAAATATCGATGAAGAGTTGACGGCCAGGCAGAAAAATTATGTATCAAGGCCATACTACCCTGATCAAATGCCTTCTGTAAGGCTTCTGGGCATTATAATAGAAAGAGCCGAGCCTGCCATTACAGGAAATTTTGTTACAATGATAAAAGATGTTGTTTTGGAATTTGATGAAGCTTTCCTTGAAGTAGGCAAGGCAGAATACAAGCAGGAAGATATCTTCGGTGTTTACAGGGAAGATCTCATGAACAGGGCCAAATCCGAAATGAAAAATGTGGATAAAATGATTTACCTGCAATGGCTTGAGGATCAAAAAATGGACAAGGGAAATGAAAAGACATTGAATGTCAGTTCAGGTTCGAGTTCTTCCGGTTCATCAAGTTCGTCGAAATCGTCAAGTTCATCGAGCTCTTCAAGTTCGAGTAAAAAACCTTGATTATTATATGTAAAATCAAAACCGTCACGGTTCATACTTTTTGGTTGAAGTGTGAACCATGACGGTTTTTTTTGATTTATTTTAAATACAATTATGTATCGATACCCTTTTGTATCTCTGCTGTTTTTGATTTTTAAAAATGAAATAATTTTAAAAATTGAATCGATTTAAACGTCATAATGTTGGATTCTACATTATAATTAATGCAAAATGTTGTTTTTTATTGCAAAAAAGTTGATTTTAATTCCAGTTTTTATTTCCAATGCGTTGGCATGTTATTTGCTTTATCTCCATCATAATTACAAATCATGAAATTACAGGAGGTAATGATAATGAGTAAAATTTACAAAAAATTATTTTTGTTGTTATTGATGGCGGGGTCGTCATTAAGCCTTTTTGCACAGGATGCGGCATCCTCACCTGTAAACTCGGGTGACACTTCATGGGTGCTTACGTCAAGTGCTTTGGTTCTGCTGATGACCGTACCGGCTCTGGCTCTTTTTTACGGGGGCATGGTCAGGAAGAAAAATATTCTATCAACAATATTTTTCAGTTTTGCATGTGCGATTGTAGTAAGCATTTTGTGGGTAACGGTGCAGTACAGTCTTATTTTTGCAACCACACCTGGCTCGGCAAACCCGGCAAGTGTCCATGGATTTGCTGAATGGTTTGGCAACCTTTCTAAATCGTTTAACGGAATGTTGTCCGGCAGTGTGCATCCCAATGCTCCGACTGTCCCGGAGTCCGTGTATTCGATGTTTCAGATGATGTTTGCCATAATCACCGTTGCATTGATATCCGGTGCGATTGTTGAGAGAATGAATTTTATTTCATGGCTGATTTTTATTGTGCTCTGGTCATTCGTGGTTTATACACCTCTCGCCCATTGGGTATGGAATCCTGAAGGTTTCCTGTGGCACCTTGGCGCCCTGGATTTTGCCGGAGGCCTGGTTGTTCACACTTCTTCCGGTGTCTCCGCACTGGTGGCTTGTATCTATCTCGGACAGAGGTTCAGGTTCAGGAAAGATCCGGTAAGCCCCGCAAATGTCGGCTATGTATTCATCGGTGCAACATTGTTGTGGGTCGGCTGGTTCGGATTTAATGCGGGCAGTGCCGTTGCAGGCAATGGTCTTGCCGGCAGTGCTTTTGTTGTAACAAATACTGCTGCCGCTGTTGCCGGTTTGACATGGATGATCCTTGAATTCATATTTTTAAAGAAGGCAAGTGTAATCGGTGCATGTACCGGTGTTGTTGCCGGCCTGGTTGCGATTACCCCTGCCTCCGGATTTGTAGATATTTTCGGAGCCATAGCGATTGGTGCCGCTGTAAGTGTGATATCCTATACTTTCATGGCATTCATCAGGAAAATGTTTTCGTATGACGATGCGCTGGATGTATTCAGCGTCCACGGTTTGGGCGGTATCTGGGGAGCCATAGCAACCGGAATTTTTGCCAATCCTGTAATAAATGCAGCGGGAAAAGGCGCCCTGTTTGGCAATCCGAAACAGCTGCTGATCCAGCTTATATCCGTGGGGTTAAGCATTTCAATAGCAGTAGCCGGAACTCTGGTTTGTTTGTTTGTGACGGATCTGATTACCGGCAAGAGGTTAAGAGCCGAGCCGAGCCAGGAAATATTGGGGCTGGATCTTGCACAGCATGGTGAAAGACTGGATTCTAAATAAAAGGAGGTAAATAATGAAAAAAATAGAAGCAATAATAAGGCCGGATAAACTTAACGCCGTAATAGAAAGGCTTGAATCCCTGGGGTATTCGGGAATCACCATAACCGAAGTTCTGGGCCACGGGAGACAGAGGGGCATCGTGGAACAATTCAGGGGCAAGGAATACAGG
>JBJKSS010000189.1:0-8241 GCA_046703745.1 Spirochaetota bacterium | reverse complement strand
CCTGGAATTATCTACATCCCAGGGTAATATCGAGGCCTCCCGAATTAACGGTTCGGTGAATGCGAAAACGGGGATAGGCAATATTTCCCTGGATAAAATCAACGGTATGATGAATGCTTCTACTTCGGAGGGCAGCATCGAGGTCTATGATTCAATCGGTGGTGTAACCTCATACGGTTCATCCGGCAAGGTTGAAATTGGTAATGTGGAAGGGCGGATAAAGATCGTTATGGATGTAGGTAAAATAGATGTATATGAAATAAAGGGTGATGCACAAATCAACAATGTGAACGGGAACATCAATATCGATGATATAAACGGCGATGTTTCTGCTGTTACTTCTACGGGAAACATAAAAATTTCAAGCATCAACGGTTTCGTCAGGCTCATCACGGGGAATGGCAATATAAAAACGGATGACATCAGGGGCATTATTGAAGCACGGAATAACAGGGGGGATATTGACGCAGAGGTGCTTGATGTTGGGGATCAGGGGGCAAAAATAATTAATAACAGCGGCCTGATAAAAGTCTATCTTTCGGATAACCTTAATGCAAACCTTGAAATAGAGTGCTTGAGCGGCAATCTGCATGTAGAGTCTGGCATGAAGGACAGACTGGGTTTGTCCGATTTGAATAAAAGAGCCACCCTGGGCAGAGGCGGCCCGGTGCTTTTGATCAAATCTTTGACCGGGAAAATAAGGTTGTACGAGTATTAGACATAAAAAAGGATTTTGGTATATTCATTGTAAATATCTTTAATTATTATAAAACTTTTAGTTACTATTCAACGACTAAACAAGTTGCCGGTTTTCGGGGTCGGTAGTCAAATATATTCATGTGTCAGAGTGACGGGAGCTTATGAAAAAAATTTTTTGTTTTGTGCTATTGGTTATCACGGTTAATTTTGTTTTTGCAAAAGAAGTTTTGGTCAGGATCATTGACAAAAATCTGGAAATACCTCTTGAAGGAGTAAAAATCCAGGTCAGGGATAACAAGGTGTTCAATTATACTGATGCGAAGGGCTATGCAAAGATAAAGGTTGACGACAAGGATAAAAATGTCGTTTTGACCTTTTCTTTAACCGGTTATAATGCCACGCGATATTTGCTTAAAGACACCGAATCCGATATTGTTATCAAAATGACGATGGAAGATGTGATCGAGGGAAAGGAGCTTGTTGTAGAAAGGGAAAAGATCGGAGAGAAGGACGAGGAGCTCGGCATCTCGACTGTTGTAGATCAAAACCAGCTTAACTCCACGGCAAAGATCGGGCAAATTGAGGATGTCATGTCAACCATAAAAATGCTGCCCGGTGTTTCTTTTAGCGGAAATTATAATGCCCAGCTCTCGGTAAGAGGCGGCAATCCGGACGAATTGACATGCCTTTATGACGGTTTTTTGATCCTGTTTCCCTATCACTGGGGCGGGGCTTATTCCATATTCAACCCCAATGCGGTGGATTCTGTAAAATTTTCACCAGGCATTTTCAACGTGAAAAACGGGCAGGCAATAAGCGCCCTTCTGGAAGTAAACAGCATCTATCCGGATAAAGGGTTTAAAATCGATACAACCATAGCAACAAATACGGTTGAGATTCTGGCGCAGGTTCCATTGGGCAAAACTTCGGGATTATTCGTCGGCGGAAGGTTCCTGTCCTCCAGTCTTGCTCTCCTGGTATACAATGCGCTTCTCAATGCAAGTCCGGAGCTTCAACAGGGCATTTCGTTTCCCATTGCTCCCTATCTGGGTGACGGCTATCTTAAATGGTACTGGAAACCCAACGAGAGGTTTGAATGGTTCGCGGACGGATTGTTTGCATGCGACGGGATAGATTTTAATTATAACAGTGCTTTTGATCCTAAAAGCAAATCTCCCATAAAAAGCCTTGTGGATTTTTTTTATTACAACTATGATGCCGTAGGGTTCACAGGATTCAAGATTTTGCCGACGGATAAAATTTTCATTAATTTCGTGGCAGGGTATGAATATTATGACAACGGGTTCAGGGCCAAGACCGTTGATTCCGGCAAGAAAAAATATTCGGATGATTTTGTTGATTATATTAATGACATGTATTTTCCCGGTATGCTGCAATATGGGGACAGATTTACAATAGACGATCTCACTTCCAGGTATACAATGGATACGGCTGTTCACAGTATCCAGTCCAAACTTGATGTCGACTTTACACTCACAGACAAGGTGACGCTTTCTGTTGGTACAGGTGCCAGCTATGATTTTACTTTTTTTTCAGGCAACGGCAATGTTTATTCACTTCAGGGCAATGAATATAAAAGGATCAAATTCGATGTCAACCAGGAAAACAAACAGGACCTGAAAAGTTTTATTTATCTGAATTTTGTATTCAACATACTGCCTGATACATTGAAGATAGATACAGGATGCAGGCTCGATCATGTCATTTATTACATCCTTGATCAGGGTGAAACGTTTAATTATGACACGTATCACATGACTACTTATCCGGTGCCCCAGCCGAGATTCAACCTTACTTATTCTCCGGTAAGAAACCTTGCCTGGCTTGATAAATTAAGCTTCAGTGCAGGGGTGGGTTTGTTCAGTAAAATTCCGACAAGCGAGACCCAGCTTACCAAAGAATTGGGTTTGAAGGATTTCCAGATTTTAATGCCTGAGGCTTTGTCAACCGTTCTCGGTACAGAATGGGACTTCCCGCTCGGATTCAGATTCAAGCTGGAAGGTTACTATAAATATTATTTCAACGATTTTTATGTCAACACAAAAACAAGCTCGGCTGGCATGAAATACTATGTGCATTCCGACGGCATAGGGCATGTCGCCGGTTTCGACCTGATGCTTGAAAGGCGAATTTCAAGATACATAGACGGCTGGGTATCATATTCTTTCATATTTGCCGGGTACAAAAATCCTCAAGCCGACGGGCTTGATACCAACAGCATGAGCGTATCCGATCCGAGGGGCATCTGGTATTATCCGGGTTATCAGAGGTTTCACACCCTGAATATTGTACTTAATATCAGGCCGCTGTCATGGTTTACGATTACGACAAGTTTTACCTTTGCAACAGGGACTCCAAAAGCCGATTACACGGGCAAGGTGATGTTTCCTGCCATACTGGAAGACGGTACGATTGTTGAGATGTACCACAGGAACACCGTTTACAGCCCAGTCTTGAGAACCAATGTGAGCTTCCCATGGAACCTCAAATTCACGTTCAATACTTACCTGGGGAAAAGCAAGGTGAGGTTCGAAGCATATATTGCGGTTGAGGATATTTTCGCCCCGATTGAGGCTTATTGTATGCCCTATGACAATATTAAGACAAACATGTATACGGGAAAGGATCAAAGGTCTCCGTCCGGAAGCTATGCCATGCCCTTCCCCCAGCCGAGTGCCGGCATAACGTTTTCTTTTTAGTGATCTTGAAGAATAATACCGGGAAATTAATTGATAGAAAGGAATTAAAATGAATAAAATAATTTTGACGATTTCAAGTTTGCTGCTTCTGACCGGCTGTGTGACGGTATTGAGCAGGTATGGCTCGGTTGAAAAATCATTGGTTCATTCCGAAGCGGAATTTTTTATTAAAAAGGACAGGACGGGCAAGGTGTGGGGAGAGTTGACGGGGCCGCTGTTGTACAAAACTTCTTTTACCGGCAGCGTTGCAGCAGATAATACCGGCGACATGACGTTTACAATAGAAAATTCCGATTTTTTTTCCAATTGGCCAAACGGCTGGACTGAGGGCAAATCCCGTGCGATCGGCAAGCTTCTGTTTAAAAAAACAGCCGATGGTTACAAATGTCAGATCGTTGACAAGGTTGAAATCTGGGATGTTGTCGAGGGAAAGATCAGGTATTTCGACGATTATTACAGTGGAGACGAGGGGCTGACGCTTGTAAAAAACAGGATGGACAGGCTCACGGCCCTTGCCCGGTTTTTAAAAAAACAGCAATTGCCTGAATATTTCGGCGACACATGGAGAAACACCGACTACGGCGAGCCGATGAAAAAATATATAGAACCGCTTTTGTTCCCGGAACAGGTTTTGAAAAAACCGGCATTGTATGAAGAAATCCTGAATAATAAGGATCAGTCCGGCGACAGCGGGAAATTAACTGACAATTGGGAGCTAGGATCGTATATTTTGTGGAACAAAAAATATACGGAGAAGCTTTTCCCCAGGGAATTCGCCAATCTTGTGCCGATCAGGAACACGGGCTCAATGTGGCGGGATTATGAAGAGGCCCCCGGCATTCTCATGATGCTTTACAACCTTGATTATTTTTTCTCCAGGATTCAGGGGGAATCATTTGTGCTGAAAGGGAAGGACAAATGAGTACATCTGTCTGCCTGTAAATGAATAAAAGGCGCATTGAAGCCGGAATTTATTCAAACAAATGCAATTTTTTATGATAATTCAATAATGTATTGTTTAAAAACTTCAATTCATATATAATGGTCTTGAATTAATTCAACAGAGACAGGGATCATGCCGGACAACATTATAAACATAAACAGGGACGAAGTTTTTTCCGTTAAAATTTATTTCATAAACCCGATCGAGCTTCTTGATGTTGTAATAAACACCCTGCTTGAAATGGAATACGAAACATACCAGCTTGATGATCCTGACAAGTACAAACTTTTGAAAATCGTCCCCAATGACATAAGGAACATCATTTATTTCTGCCTGAGGAACAAGCTCGAGGTGCCCAAATGGCTCGAGTTCGTGGAGGATGTAAAAAAAATAGAGGGCACGCACAACCTGCTCGGTTGTTTTTATTTTGACCATCTGGATAATGGAAGCATCAGGCAATTCCTGCAGGAAAACGTGGCGATGATCTCTTTCTCGGATGTCAAGACCAATCCGCTTTTGATGATGAAAAAGGTGCTGCAATATTTTGAAGCCAAAGGGAAGAGAAGATATATAAGGGTTCTGGCAACAGGGATCAGTGAGGCTTATTTTTATACAAAGGATAAGAATGAGCCGATAATAGGGAAAATCATAGATATTTCGAGACAGGCTTTTTCATGCAGGATACCCGAGGAAAACCGGATTGATATTAAAGTTAACCAGTTTTATAAAAACACCCTCCTGATTTTGAAAGGGGCAAGAATAAAGGTAGATGTCAAGGTGATAGGCTTCAGCAAGGATGACCCGGGACTTTATGTTTTCAAATTCTGCAATGTCGAATTGAAAGCGGGCAAGGTTATCTTTACTGAAACCGTGCCTTCCGATGTGCTCTACAAGGTGCATTCCTATATCAAGGAATGCCTCAAGGAAAATATGCGCCAGCAGATAGACAGCGTCAAGGATGATTTCGAAGAGAAAAAAAAGAAAAAAAATGCCCCGGAGGCATAATGCATTATTTTTTTAACAATCAAACAAATTCATAATTAAATAATGAGTAAAAAAATAAAGAAGTTTTAATAAAATTATTGTATAATAAAAACAAGAACGGGATTTCAGCAATTTTTTTGGAGTTTGAATGAATGGCAGACGATACTGCTGTAAAAAGTAAGGGTGAAACCAGGGTCAAAAAGCCTAAACTTTATAAAGTTATCCTGCATAATGATGATTATACCACGATGGACTTTGTTGTTGAAATCCTGGTGGTGGTTTTTAACAAAACCGTGCTGGAAGCCAACAATATTATGTTGAATGTTCACAAGCAGGGCAAAGGGATAGCCGGTGTTTACACTTATGATATAGCGTTGACCAAAATTACGCAGGTCGATGCAATGGCAAAATCAAGGCAATTCCCGCTGAAAACAAGTCTGGAAGAGGCGTGAAAAAATGAAACTGGATGATGTTGCAAGTCAGATAATTGTAACGGCCTCAAGTGAGGCGCAATATTACAAGCATGAATATATTACCCCGGAGCACCTCCTGTATGCGGCTCTTTTTTTCGAGGAAGGGGCCGGTATCGTTGCCTCATGCGGCGGCAATGTTGACAGGTTGAAGAACAAGCTCAAGAAATATTTCAGGGAAAACATGCCGGTCAATGAAAATTCCAAGCCGATCGAATCGATCGGTTTCCAGAATGTTCTGCAGAATACTGCAATGCATGTCCTGTCCTCGGGCAAGGATACCATAAAGATCGGCGACCTTATGGTCAGTATTTTCGATGAGCCTGAATCATTCGCAAGCTTTTTTCTCCAGGAAGAAGGCATTGCAAAGATAGACATACTCAATTATGTATCCCATGGCATCTCCGTTGTGCCCGACGAATTGCCCGATGATAACGGTTTTGATTTTGAGAATGATGACGCTGCCGCAGCGGGTAACAGAACAAGGAACGAACGGCCTGATAACAAAGCGGATTTTTTGAGCCTTTATACCGTTGAATTAACCGCAAAGGCAAAGGCCGGTGAAATCGACCCGCTGATCGGCAGGGAAGATATACTTAAAAGAACCATCCAGGTGCTTTGCCGCAGGCTTAAGAATAACCCCGTGCATGTGGGGGACCCGGGCGTCGGTAAAACAGCCATCACAGAGGGCCTTGCGAACCTCATTGTTGAAAACAAGGTACCGGGTATTTTGAGGGATTACAAGATATTTCACGTGGATATGGGGGCTTTACTTGCGGGTACCAAATTCAGGGGGGATTTTGAGGAAAGAATAAAAAAGGTGCTCACGAAAATACAGAAGCTGGAAAAGGCGATTGTTTATATCGATGAAATTCATACGGTGGTTGGTGCAGGTGCGGTCTCGGGCGGCTCAATGGATGCATCGAATATTTTAAAGCCGTTTTTAACATCAGGCAAATTAAGGTGCATAGGCTCCACGACTTATGAAGAATACAAGAAATTTTTCGACAAGGACAGGGCGTTATCCAGAAGGTTCCAGAAGATCGAAGTGTCCGAGCCTTCAATAGAAGATACATATAAGATTCTTCTCGGCCTGCGCGACAGGTACGAGGAATATCACAATGTGAAATTCACCGATGCCGCCCTGCGCGATGCGGTCGAGCTGTCTGCAAAATATATCAACGACAGGTTCCTGCCGGACAAGGCGATAGACGTCATCGACGAGACCGGCGCCTACGCAAGGCTCAATGCCGATGAGAATGAAAGCGGCCCGGTGGAGATAGACGAAAAGGATATAGAGCGGACCGTTTCATTGATAGCCAAAATCCCGGAGAAGAGCGTAAATACCAATGAGGTCGAGAAACTTAAAATTCTTGATGTTGAGATAAAAACCCAGATTTTCGGGCAGGACAATGCAATCGATACTGTTGTAAGGGCAATCAGAAGATCAAGGGCGGGTTTTAACGAACAGGAGAAACCCGTTGCATCATTGCTCTTTGTGGGGCCGACAGGTGTAGGCAAGACCGAACTCGCCAGACAATTGTCGCAAATTCTCGGCATCCCGCTTCTCAGGTTCGATATGAGCGAATACCAGGAGAAGCATACTGTGGCAAGGCTGATTGGCGCTCCTCCCGGATACGTCGGTTATGAGGAAGGCGGCCTTTTAACGGATGCGATAAGGAAAAATCCGTATTCTGTGCTGCTGCTTGATGAAATCGAAAAGGCTCACCAGGACATATTCAATATACTGCTTCAAATAATGGATTATGCCACTTTAACCGATAACAACGGCAAAAAAGCGGATTTCAGGAATGTGATTTTAATCATGACTTCCAATGCCGGCGCCCGTGAAATCGGCAAGAGCATGGTCGGCTTCGGGGAAAGAAGGGTCGATACCGGGGAGATGTTCAGGGAAGTCGAGAGGTATTTCGCACCGGAGTTCCGCAACAGGCTTGACGGCATTGTTTCATTCAACCATATAAATGAGGAGATGGCACTTCAAATTTCGCGAAAAGCCGTTGCCCAGTTTGAGGCAAAGCTCACCGGCAAAAACATCAAATTGGATGTCACCGACAATTGTTATAAATGGCTCGCCGACAAGGGGTTTTCTTCAATATTCGGGGCCAGGGAAATATACAGGCTCGTTCAGGAGAAGATCAAGACCTATTTTGTCGACGAGGTGCTTTTTGGCAAGCTTGCAAACGGCGGTACGGCCATTGTTGATGCCAAAGACGACGATGTCGTTATTACTGTAGAATGACGAAAGAGGCGGGAATGCCGGTAATTTCAATGTTTTATGGTATAATTATCAGAATGTTCTATATAGATAATAAAAAACACAATCTGCCTCATATTCATGTAGAATATCAGGAACAAAATGCTGTATTAAATATTTTAAATGGTGAGATTCTGGAAGGTGATATTC